>JBJXEX010000384.1:0-6102 GCA_046156195.1 Planctomycetaceae bacterium
CGCTAGCCTCGGGCCTTTGTTTCTCGGACTTTGTTAGTGCTCGAAGCCCGAGGCTAGCGCCGGCGGCTCACCGTCATCGAAACCACCGGGGGGCTGACGCCGCCCCGCTCGCCTAGGTTCTCTCTGGTTGCGGCGAAGCCGCCAAAAAGGAAACACATCATGGCCGTTGATCTCAGCCGAAGTATTCGGCATCTGTTGGCAGGTGCGATGGATCGTGCCTCGCAGTATCAAGGTTCGCAGCGGTTTCTCGAAGCGGCGGATGCCTGGGACGAAGCCGCTCGGCTGGCCGGGCAGTTTGCCGAGAGCGCTCAAACGCCGGATGAAAAACGGCGTCGCCTGCAAAACGTCGCCGACTTCAAATCCAATGCTCAACGTCAGCGACAACAACGTCCCGTGCAGACGGGATCGGTCGGGACGAACGGCTCAGCCGTCGAACGTCCGGCCGGAGAGATCGTCACCGGGAACGAAGAATTCACCGAGCACCGTCAAGCGGCCAAGGCGCTCATTCATCGTTCGACGGTGAGCTGGTCCGACATCGCCGGACTGCACGAAACCAAACGCTCCATTCAAATGGCCTATGCCCTGAGCCTCGCTCAAGCACCTGCGGGAGTGCAGCTCAGTCCGGTGCGCAACATCCTGTTCTATGGTCCGCCCGGTTGTGGCAAGTCGCTGTTGGCAGCGGCCACCAGTCGAGGACTCGAGGCCACGTTCTTCAACGTGATCGGCAGCAACCTGGTCTCCAAATACTTTGGCGAGTCCAGCAAGCTGGTCAGCGCGTTGTATGGCGAAGCTCGCGAGCAATCTCCCAGCGTGATCTTCCTGGATGAGTTCGATGCCTTGACCGGCAACCGCGAGTCGAACGATTCGGGAGCCGAACGCCGCATCCTGGCCAACCTATTGGCCGAGCTGGACGGTGTCTCGCGGAAGAGTGATCGCCGCTTCGTGTTGACGATCGCGGCGACGAACACCCCCTGGTCGATCGACCCCGCCATCCTCAGTCGCTTTGAACGCAAGGTCTTCATCCCGTTGCCAGACTTGGATGCTCGGCGACAAATCCTCGACCTGCATTTGGTGCAGCGAGGCTATGACGTCGCGGTGCCGTTGGATCAACTGGCCGAACGCACGGCAGGCTTCAGCGGTCGCGAGCTAGAGGCATTCGCGAAAGTTCTGATCGACCGCATCATCCACTCGGCCAACCCCGACCTGACCGCCGTGGCCAGTCGTGGCCGAGCCGCCCTCGAAGCCTACCGCCTCCAGGTCCGCCCGATCGAATCGAGCGACGTCGCCGAGGTGCTCGCCAGTACGAAGCCCGAGACCCCCGCATCGCTGCTGGCAATGTATGTGGAGTTCGCCCAAGCCAAGAACTGAGGCGGCCCCCATCTAGCTTGCCGCATTGGTCCCTACACAACTCGAAAACGTCATCAATTGTGCCGTCTCTGCGCTCTTCGCTTCTCTGCGGTAAAAGTGATGGCAATGCCTCTTTTACCGCAGAGAAGCGAAGAGCGCAGAGGAGAGACGGTCACGGTTTCATGGGTCTCGCAAAATTGCGTAGAGACCAATGAGCCAATCTGGACGGTAAATCAGACTTCTTGGCCTTCGACGCCAGAGCGATCAAAAATCAAAAATCAAAAATCAAAAATCCCCCCCCCCGGAGTCCATCATGACCTTCTTCAACCTCTTCAAATCTCAAGCCGAGCGTGACCGTGAAGCGAAGATCAAGTTTCGTCAGGGCAAGTCTCGCATTCAGCGGTTCCTGCATCAGGCTCAGCAGTCGGCGGAGAACTACTGGCGGTTGGCCAAGCAGGCGTATCAGCTCGGCGATCAAGACCAGTTCAAACAGCTTGCCGCGAACTACCTGCGAATTCGCGAGAGCATCAATCGCTGGGAGCGATACATCGTGAAGCTCGACTCGCTGGAGATGCGTCGCAACGAAGTCGAAGCGACCGGCGAGTTCCTCAAGAGCATGAACGCTCTGACCGGAACGATCCTGCGCGGCGCGAATCCCGATGAGATTGCGCGGATGCAGTTCGATGTCGAGAAAGCGTTGGCGAAGTCCGAGACTCAGGAAGAGATGCTCTCGCTGGCAATGGAAGCGGCCGGCACGACGTTGACCTCGTCGTCGGACCTCAACGACGCGGTGTTGAATCAGCTCGTGGCGGGATTCGGAGGGACACCGCACTCCGAGCGAGAAAGTCGGCCGTCGATCGAAGACCCAGAAGACAACCCAGACTTCGCCGCCGAAGTCCGCCGAGCGTTGCAGGAGGTCGACAACGACATTCACGCGAGGACTTAGAGTCCCGCCTCGGCGAGCGGGACGGCGTCAGCCCCCCGGTGCTTTCAACTCTGAACGACAGAACTCAACGATCCCTCGCGCGGTGTTGAGAGAGTCGTTTAACCGCAAGCCGGAGGCGTGCGTGCCGGACGTCGCGCGTGCCTCCGGCTTGCGGTTAAACGACGCGGCGAAGCCGCAATGTGGCTCGACGCTCCGCGTCGAGAGTCGCGACGCGGAGCGTCGCGCCACAATGCGCGCACGCCGACAAGAATCTGAGAACTAGTAGTACGAGGCTCACGCCAGCAGCTCACGCACGATCTTCGCGTGCGTGACCTCCGCGTCGGTCAAACTCGCTTCGCGGCCTTCGTGCGGGTAGGTCAGCGATTCGTGCTCCAGGCCGAGCGTGTGCAGCAGCGTCGCGTGGAGGTCATGCACGTTGACGACCTTCTCGACCGACTCATAACTGAAGTCGTCGGTCGCACCGTGAACGTAGCCCGCTTTGAATCCGCCGCCAGCCAACCACAGTGAGAACGCGCGGCGGTTGTGATCACGACCATCGGCTCCTTGAGAGACCGGGAGGCGACCGAACTCGCCGGTCCAGAGCACGATCGTCTCGTCGAGCAGCCCGCGCTGTTTCAGATCTTGGACGAGCGCGGCGCTCGGTTGATCGGTGCGGGCGGTCAGACCTTTCAAGCTCTCCGCGTTCTTGCTGTGCGTGTCCCACGGTTGTCCGGCCATGAAGAGCTGAACGAACCGCACGCCCCGCTCGATCAGTCGCCGAGCGATCAGGCAGCGCGTGCCGTACTCCTGAGTCGCCGGTTGATCGAGTCCGTACATCTTGTGAGTCGCCGCGGTCTCTTGCGAAAGATTGAGCACCTCCGGCACGGCGACCTGCATTCGCGCGGCGGTCTCGAAGTTCGCGATTCGTGCGGCGAGTTCGCTGTTCTCCGGATGACGTTTCAAGTGCGTGCGATTCAACTCGTCGAGAAACCGAAGTTGGTTCTTGCGAGCCTGTGGTGTGACTCCGTCGGGCGTTTGCAGATTCAGCACCGGCGACTTGCCCGAACGAAACACCGTCCCCTGATACACCGCCGGCAACCAACCGCTGGTCCAATTCTTCTCGCCATCTACCGGCAGCCCGCCAGGATCGGAGAGGACGACATAGGCCGGCAAGTTTTCGTTCTCCGTTCCCAGCGCATAGATCGTCCACGCGCCGAGCGTCGGGAGTCCCGATAGAAACTTGCCGCTGTGAATCAGCCGCAACGCCGATTCGTGATCGACCGACTCAGTACTCATCGAGCGAATCAGCGTGATGTCATCCGCAATCCGCGCCGTGTGTGGCAGCAATTCCGACAGGACCAGGCCGCTCTCACCACAACTGCGAAACGAATACGGAGACCCCAAGACGTTCCCGACCTGCTTATCAAAGTGAGTTTCGAGTTGCCCGGCAGGATACGGTTTGCCATGAAACTTTTGCAGCGCCGTTTTTGGATCGAACAGGTCCATTTGGCTAGGACCACCATGTTGAAAGAGGCAAATCGCCGCCTTGGCTGTCGGCCGGACAATCGCGTCCGCGCGAGCCGACCGCGTGCGTGCCAGCAACGACGCGAGTGCCAAACCACCGATCCCACCAGCCGATCGGCTCAGAAACGCGCGGCGAGTCGTGGCGGCAGAATCAACATCGAAGAGTGACATGTCAGCTTCCCAGCGGGGCTAAACGAGAGCGGTAAATCGGCGCGGCGAAGCCGCAACCAATGTGGCTCGACGCTCCGCGTTGAGAATCGCAACGCGCAGCGTCGAGCCACAATTTGCGCACGCCGACAAGAATCTCACAACGAGTCGTACGGCGCGGTCACGATACCAACTGCTGGAAACAGTCGAAACGTAACGCCGTTGTCGCGCGGTCTGAGTGCCCCTGTGTCTCACACGACCGAGCTCCTTCGTAGCCGCGTTCGCCAGAACGCGGGCTTGTCGTGGCTGATGCAAACAGCAATGAGGATCGTGGGGGCAATCCACTGTGGAATGGTTTCACACTCTCCATCGTCTCAGAAACCGGCCACTACAAAGCCAGAAGAGCCCTTTTTGGGGGGCGAGAAGAATTGGGACGCTTACTTCCGGCCTCACATCATTCTGCCCACGCATCATTCTGCCGAAACCCGAACAGCAGAATGATGGGTACGCAGAATGATGTGAGATGGCTTGGCCTCTTCTTCAACGAAACTCGCAAACCAAATTCACCCGAAGCGTCAGTTTTGAAGTTGCTCAGTTTTGCGGACACCGCATTCAGCCAGCGATTTCTGAGGTTGTCTCCATTCGTCTGCCCCCATTCCTTTGACTGACCGGCCAACCATGCGTCTGAAAGAATTCCGTCAAAGGAATGGGGACAAAGGAATGAACGAGTCCCTGCCTCAGGCTGGACTTCGATTCCAATTGGCTGTCTTCTTTGGCACTCTTGGGGATGTCTCAATGATGAATTTTCGGAGGTCTGCGATGTGGAAAGTTCCCGCTCGTTGGTTGTTCGCGGCAGTCTCTTTATTCGCGGTAGTGATCTTATTGGCGGTGCCAGGAGCGTTCGATGCACGCGCCGAAGAGGTGGCGATCCCCACCGCGCTTCAGGACTACGTCGCCAAGCCCGACGAGTCGTTTGGATGGAAGCTGATCGGCAAGGCCGAGCAACCGCTCGGCACGATCTACGACATCGAGCTGACTTCGCAGACGTGGCAAGGACTGGTGTGGAAGCACGTCTTGATGATCTACGAACCGCGAAAGCTGCGGCATCACGAGCACGCGCTGCTGTTCATCACCGGCGGAGCGAACCTCAACAAGCCCAAGGCCGAGGAGCAACAGATGGGCCTGCTGCTGGCGACGTTGGCGGAGGCTCGCGTGGCGATGTTGCATCAGGTTCCCAATCAGCCGTTGTTCGGCAATCGCGTGGAAGATGACCTCATCACCGAGACGTTGCTGAGATATCTGGAAACCGGCGACAAGAGTTGGCCGCTGCTGTTCCCGATGGTGAAGAGCGCCGTGCGAGCAATGGACGCTGTCGAAAAGATCGGTCGAGATCAAAACTGGAAGTCGCCGATCAAATCGTTCGTTGTGACCGGAGCTTCCAAACGCGGCTGGACGACATGGCTCAGCGCGGTCGCCGACAAGCGAGTCGTTGGCATCGCGCCAATCGTCATCGACACGCTCAACTTTCAAAAGCAGATGGACTACCAGCTCGATACTTGGGGCAAGTACAGCGAGCAGATCGTTGACTACGAAAGCAAAGGCTTGATTCGCAAGATGCGTGACGAGAAGACCGATCCGCTATGGCAATGGCTCGATCCGCATACTTATCGCTCGCGGCTGACGCTGCCGAAGCTGATCGTCAACGGCACGAACGATCGCTATTGGACCGTCGATGCGCTCAACAACTATTGGGACGATCTCGCAGGGCCGAAGTTCATTCATTACGTCCCGAACGCTGGCCACAACCTCAAGAACCCGTACGGCGGACGAGAAGCCGCGCTGGCAACGCTGGCCGTGTTCTTCGATCACGTCGCCTCGAACAAGCCGCTGCCGACGCTGACTTGGAAGCACTCGGATGGGGACGGCGTCTGCCGCGTGACGATCACCTCGCAGCCCGAACCGCTCAACGTCCGTCTTTGGACGGCGGGATCGAGCACAAAGGATTTTCGTGACTCGAAGTGGGAATCAAAAACATTGACCGCGCAGTCGAACGGCGAATTCATCGGTGACGTTGCCAAGCCGGCTGGCGGCCACATCGCGCTGTTCGGAGACGTTCAATTCGCAACGCCCAGCGGGACCGTCTTCACGCTGAGCACGCA
>JBJXEX010000388.1:0-13260 GCA_046156195.1 Planctomycetaceae bacterium
AAATTCGGAATTGGCCGAGGCCAATTCCGAATTTCCGAAGTGCCTGACCCCGGTTGAACCCGATTGGACCGCAATTCAGAACTAAGGAATTCACCGTATGAAAATCATTCGCTATCGCGACTCGGCAGGAAACACGCACTACGGACGCCAAGCGGCCGATGGTTCGGCAACTCGGATCGACGGCGACATCTTCGCTCAGCATCGCGACACCGGCGAGAAAGCGGACGTCGCCAAGTTGCTGACCCCCATCGCCCCGGTCGATGTCCTGTGCATCGGCTTGAACTACCGCCGTCACGCCGAAGAGGGCAATCAGGCGATCCCCGAATGGCCCGTCCTGTTCATGAAGAATTGCGGAGCGGTCAATCATCCCGGCGACCCGATTGAGCTGCCTCGGCATCTCCGGAGCGACGCTGTCGATTACGAGTGCGAGCTGGCCGTCGTCATCAGCAAACCGTGCAAGAACGTCTCGAAGGCGGACGCTCTGAAATATGTGCTGGGCTACACCTGCGCGAACGACGTGAGTGCTCGCGACTGGCAGATCAAGCGCGGCGGAGGCCAGTGGTGCCGAGGCAAAACATTCGCGACGTTCTGCCCGTTGGGGCCATGTCTCGTCACCGCCGATGAGATCCCCGATCCGAACACGCTGAGCATCAAGACGATCCTCAACGGCCAGGCGATGCAGGACTGGAACACGAACGACATGATCTTCGACGTCCCGACGCTGATCGAATTTCTCAGCGGCAGCATGTTGCTGTTGCCAGGCACGGTGATCCTGACCGGCACACCTCACGGAGTCGGCGGAGCACGCAAGCCGCCGGTGTTCCTCAAACACGGCGACACCGTCACCATTGAGATCGAAAAGATCGGGTCGCTGACCAATCCGGTGCAGGACGAAGCGTGATGCTCGTTGAGGTCTTGCCGATGACTACCTGCTAGTTCCCACGTCCGACCGACAGAGTCGGTTTCACCATCGACGGCAGGTAGACATCTCGGAACGTGGCGAACTCGCGGTCGCAGGCTTGCTGAGCGGACATCGTCGCGGCACCAAAGCGGATGGCTTGTTGAATCTGCCCGTCTCCGGTGACGCCAAGTTGCCGAGTTAGGTCGAGCACTTTCTTCACCTGCGGATCGTCCTGAATCCGCTTCTCGATTTCCGGCCGAGCCTGCTTGGCATCGGCGCGTTCGGTGTGTTGAAAGATCGTCCGCCACGACCCGTCCGCCAGTCGAGCGACAAACTGCGTCGTCACGGTCGCTTGCTGCAAGTCACTCGCAAGTTCCAGCCGAGTCGTTCGGAAGCCGATTCGCATTTCCGACTCGGCCGTCTGAATCGCCTTCGTGAGCGACTCGGCTTTTGCGGCGTTGTCCCGACCGTTCTTCGCGGGACGTTGCTCGCCGAACAAATCGCCGAACTGTGATTGCAGTTGTTGCTTCAGCATCTCACCGAGCAATGGGCCAACATCCGCCTGAGCCTCCTTTCCCGCGCGAGCCAGCAGATCGCCGGTCCCCTGAAAATCGAGCCGCGGTCCCAGCGCGTACTCGACCAACGCTCGCCGAGCCGCCCATTCATTGTCGGTCTGCTCGCGCACCGGCAGCCGCTCGATGAACGGTAACGGCCAAGCAACCGGAGCCACGTTGCGAGCTTTCAGTTCACGCGACAAATCTTCCGCCGTTCGAGTCTCCGCTCGATTGAGACCTTCCGCCCAGGCCCAAGTCAGCAACTGCCGCTGCTCCGGCGTCGCGGCATCGACTCGTGCGACTTCCTGCATGGGCAACGTCAGCCATAAGAATTCCGGTTCAAAGTTGTCGGCCTTCGCCAACTCAGTCTGAGCGTCATCGAACTGTTGCTTGAGAAACGCAACGATCGCCTCAGCGGCCGGTGGCGGTTCGGCTTTCAAGCGTTGCACCGCTTGCTTAAGTCCCGCCCTGTTGGCAGCGATCGTCAGCGGCCGAGTCAATTGATGCAGCTTGGCATTCGTCGTCGCCAACCACTTCGCCGAAACCAACAGCGTGACCGACTTATCCGACTGCTCGAACAAAACGCCGCTCAACTTGGAATCGTTCCGCAGCACGACGTGATCGCCAGCCAGGCGATCCGCCGCATCCGCCTCTAATGTCACTGCGGCAAGAATCACCGCGGCGAGAATCACCGCGGCGAGAATCCTGGCGAATCGCAGCCAATACCAACCGTCCACTCGTCGAGTTCGCATGACGCTAATCCTCCCGTTCAACGCCCGTGTCAGCGCCGAGGGCGGCGTTTGGGTTTTGAGGTCTTGTGGAATTTGGGCCGACGTTCCAAACGATAGAGCAAATGACGTCCGGCTCCCTTGATGAGTTCGGCCGTGCCGACATGCACGCAGGCGAATTCATCGCTGGCTTTGACCGCCAGGACGGCGGCGAATTGTTCGCTGGTGAAGATGCAACCGGGTGTCGTACTCGGTTCCAGCCGCGAGGCGAAGTTCACATGGCTGCCAAAGTAGTTGCGTCTCTTCAGCACCGGATCGCGTTTTGGAAACACCGGTCCCGCGTGCAACGCAATGCGAACGGGGGTCTTCTCCGTGAATCCGAATTTCTGCCAGTCGACCTGTTCCAGTCGTTCCAACAACCGCAGCGCGAAGTCCGCGGCAATCGACACGTCCTTGAACACGACGAACACTCCGTCGCCAGCCGTGTTGACGAAGTCGGGTTTGCCGACCTGTTTGAGCACCTTCTCCACATGGCCGAGAAAGTGAACGGCGAACATTGGAGAGGAGGCTTCCGGGATTTTGCTGGAGCCTTTGACATCGGCAAACAGCATGAATTTGAGTTGGCGGCTGAGCCCTTGGCGATTGATCGACAATGGGGGGGGCGGCAGGGTCTTGCCGTTCAAACCGGCTTTGACACGCTGGGCCTTCAAGTCGATCACTTCACAGTTGGGCTGATCGGCGGGACGCGCGGCCTTCCATTGATCCACAAAATATCGAGTCCCGCCTTTGCGTGCCTGTGCGTCCGGATCGAGAACCACCAAGGCCCACGGTTCCGATCCACGCTCACGAGCA
Organism: Planctomycetaceae bacterium; assembly: GCA_046156195.1. GTDB lineage: Bacteria > Planctomycetota > Planctomycetia > Planctomycetales > Planctomycetaceae > SXKJ01. The sequence continues at coordinate 3,036 of JBJXEX010000388.1, forward strand.
CGAGTCATCGCCAAACCTTGGGTGTAGGTGTTGACGAATTCAAACAACACCATGTCGTCCAGGAATGGTTCGCGTGTGGCGTAATGCAGGCGATTGGCTTTCTTGGCTCGGGAGATCACCGAACGACAGCGTTCGCGCCAATCTCCCATATCCTCGCGGCCGAAGTCGATGCTCGTGCGATAGAAGTCGTCCTCCTGGAACGGCAGCACGATGTGTAATTCGGCACCGAGAAACTGCATTTGTTCGGCGAACAGAATGTCTGACCCGCAGGCGGCGGAACAGAATCCGACTTGAGCATTCAGCGTTTTGATCTTGTCGGCAATTTCCAGGCTGACTTGTTTCACCAACGAAGGATCGTTGGGAAACCGAGGCAGACGGCGACGATCGTCGGACGGTGTATCCAGCATGTGTCCCGCAAACGCCACCACTTTGCCGAGATTGAATGCCTCCCAAATGCTGTCGGGCAGTCCCAGCACCGGTTTCAAAAGCAGGAGGTTCGGCCGCATGGCGACAATGGCACCGAGTTTCTTCTTTTCCAGAGCACACTTCACGGCGCGTCGATACCACTCGACCGATTCTTCAATCTTGCGCAGGACGCGATAGGCTTCGCCAATGGACGCGAACAGCCAATAATCGTCCTGCAGTGCTTTTTGCCGTGCGAGTTTTTCGCCGACGCTCACCGCTTGCGTCGCCAACTCCAAAGCTTGCGCCTCGTCGCCGGCCAGGACCGATGTGGTGGCCCAATTGACGAGCGGGTACAGCCCCTGCCGGACGTCATAGGCTTGCCGATACCACACCGTCGCCTGTTTCGCCCATTGGCGTTGGTCGGCCAAACTGGTGGCACGCTGGTAGCGGTCTTTGCACAGCCGCCCCTGGAAGCAGATCGCATCTTCGCGCAGTCCCGGCTCCAATTGATCAAACGGTTCGAGCCGTTTGTGGTATTCCTCGGCCTGCACGATGTTGCCGCTGCGGGCATACCCCAGCGCGATCAAAAAGTAGAGGTGCGAATCGACTGCCCCAGGCCGCAGTTTTGGATCCTTCTCACGCCGCTGAAGGGCCTCACGCACCAGTTCGACCGCCAGCGTGGGATGCCCACCTTCAATCAGCGAGCTGGCGAAGGCACGCGACAATTGCGCTTCCTGATCCTGATTCCATAACCGCTCGAATTCGCGCGTTTGATAGGTTTCGTACAAATCGAGCACATCAGTACCCGGCTGCCGGAGTCGCTTCAAAACGTCAGCAATCGTGGGGCCGCTCATGAGCCTTCTCCCTGGGAAAGTGAGAGTCTCGAAAACACGTTCCGCCGTTCAAAGACGGCGACATTGTTGCCAGTGGCCGTCACAGTACAACACAAGTCTTCGCCGGGGGGAAGCGACAGGCCAGCCACATGAACGCGAAGTTCAACGAGCAAGAGAACATATCTCTGGCGCGGTTGTGGCGCGCACGCGGTTCGCGTGCGCCCACTCCCGTAGCCACTGGAAACGAAAGGGAACGCATCTGAGTGATCCGCCCAAGAACTCGATCAGGGCGAAGCTCAACGGCTGAACTGACACCTTTCTGGCGTTTTGCTAAGCCAGGTCGAAACCGGGAATCGTTCCGTTGCTCGAACCAAAGGCATTCACGTCGGCTCCGAGACGGCGGAGGAACTGCACATAGAGGTTGCAGAGCGGCGGGTTCTTCTGCGGATCGAACGCGAGATGTTGACCGTGTCGGAAGCCCCCTCCCGCGACGAGGATCGGCAGGTTCTTGTTGTCGTGGCTGCTCGCGTTGCCGAGGTTGCTGCCGAACATCACGATCGTGCGGTCGAGCAATGTGTCTCCTTCCTCGCGGGTGCTCTTCAACTTCGCCAGCAATTCGCCGAAGAGTTGCATCTGCTGGACTTCGATCACGCGCAGCTCGGCGAGCTTCGCGGGATCCTGCCCGTGGTGAGAGAGGTTGTGCCAATCCTGCGTCACGCCGGGGATGACCGGTACGGCGTTGAGACCATTCAAGGCAAACGTGATGAACCGCGTCGAGTCGGTTTGCAGCGCGAGGTGCATCAGGTCGATCATCAGCCTGACACGCGCAGGGACTTCGACTGAGGCGGTGATGTCCACGGGCGGCTTCGCATCGACTTTCGGTTTTGGCCGACGCGACCAATCTTGCGCTTTGATCAGCCGCTGCTCGACCTCGCGCACGGATGAAAAGTATTCGTCGAGCTTCTGCCGGTCCTGCTTGCCGAGTCCCTTTTGAAAATCCTTCGCCTCGCCCAGCACCGTGTCCATGATGCTTTGCCCCTGCTTGAGCCGTTGCACCTGCGCGTTGATCTCGTTTGGCGTGCCGTCTACGAACATGCTCTTGAAGACGCGCGACGGCCGCTCCTCGGCGGGGATCGGCACTCCGCTGCGAGTCGACGACAAACCGCGACTCGACGATGACGCCAGCACGAGCGACCCGAACCGCGTATCGGGCACGAGCTGTTCGATGGCGAATTGATCGAGCGAGATCGTGTTCTTGAAGTTGTCCGCTCGCGGATGCGGGGCAGAAGTGAGGTAACACATCTCCGCCGGATGCCCACCATCGACTTCTGGATGCGAGAGACCTGAGAAGATCGTCAAGTCGCCACGAAACTCCTGGATCGGTTCGAGGTACGGCGTGAGTTCGTAGTCCTTCCCGGCCGCAGTCGGGAAAAGGTTGGGAGTGTGCAGGCCCAGAGTCGTGTTGATGCAAATCATCCGGCGAGGCGGTTCGCTGGCGGCGGCCTTCACTCGTCGATGTGTCATAGCATCCAGCAACGGCAGCGTGAGTGTCACTCCGGCGGCCCGCAGAAATCTGCGACGAGATACGCGAGTGGTTTTCATGTTTCGCCTTCGATGTTTTTCTTGGCGTCCTTTGCGAGCTTCTGTTTCAAATCCTGTTTGAACAGAAGCTCGCGAAGGACGCAAAGGAAAGAGTAGGTTTCGAGTTACTTGTTTCGGAACAACTCGCTTGCGACGACCGCGTGAACGAGCGACCGGAGTCCGTAATCGGACTCTTTTGTATCGAGCACAATCTGTGTCACCGCCGTGTGATCTCCGAAGCCGACCGGATGGCCAGTTGCGTAGGTCACGAGTTTTTCCGTGAGGCACCGAGCGATTTGATCGGGATGCGCGAGCAGCAACTTCTTGAACTCGGTGATGTCGGCGAACTGACGGCCGTCGGGCAATTTGTCTCCGGCTTCTACCGAGCGGCCTAATCCATATTGATACGCCGCCAGATATTTCGCGAGCGGACCAACTCGGTTGTTGACCCAGTCCTTGCGATCGGCGACGACGCGATATCGCTCGCGCCAACCGCCGATGACATCGTAGTTCTCGAGCGCGAAGCCCGGCGGATCGATCTTTGAATGGCAGCCGGAGCAGTTCTCGGTCGCGCGGTGTTTGGCGAGCTGTTCGCGAATGGTTATCGCTCCGCGGATGTCCGGTTCAACGGCGGGGACGTTCGGAGGGGGCGGAGGAACGGGACGACCAAGAATGTGGTCGAGAACCCAGACTCCTCGTAGGACCGGCGACGTTGTCGTCCCGTTTGCCGTGACCTTCAGGACGCTGGCCTGCGTGAGCACACCGCCTCGGTGATACTCAGGCTTGAGGGGCACTTTGCGAAACGCGACGCCATGCACGTCCGGGATGCCGTAGTGCTTCGCGAGACGACCATTGAGCATCGCAAAGTCCGAATCGACGAAGGTCGTCACGCTGAGGTTTGCTTTCAGCAACTCCTCGAAGAAGAGATGCGTCTCGCGTACCGACGACCAGAGCAGCATCTCCTCGAACTCTGGATAGAGAGCTTTGTCGGGAGTGGTCGCGTTGATGTCGCGCAGGCTCAGCCATTGGCCGGTGAAGTTTTCGGTGAAGGCTTTTGATTTGGGGTGCTGGAGCATGCGTTCGACTTGTGCATGCAGAGCGGAGACTTGGAGGCTTTCAGATGGGGAGGCAGGGAGATCGGGAGACTTTAAGACTGTCAGTCGGGGAGACAAGGAGAGAACCCGATCGCCGTTTTTCTCCGCCTCTCCGTCTCTGATTGTCTCCTTGTCTCCTCGTCTGATTGTCTCCCCCTCTCCCGGTCTGTTTGTCTCCTTGTCTCCCCCTCTCCCCGCTCCGGTCAACTCGCCCCTCGCCGCGAGGTCCAATAACTCCTGATCCGGCATCGTGCTCCACAGGAAATACGACAGCCGCGACGCGAGGGCGTAATCGTCGAGCGGCCCGGCCGGTTCTTGCAAATAAAGAAACTTGGGAGAGGCCAACACCGCCTTGAGGCCCGCTCGCAACGAGGCCTCGAACGGTTGCCCCGACTCCAGCGACGAAGCGACCAGCGCCACAAACGGCTTCTCTTCACCTTCGCTGACCGGGCGGCGGAACGCGCGAGGCAGCAGCGCTCGCAGCAACTTCTTGGCATCCGCCAGTGTGCCGGTCTTGGGATCGGCGTCGCCGAAGACACGGCGATAACTCTCCGTCGGCCAGGCTTCGGGAAACGGGCCTTCGACTTCCATCCAATGAATCTGCAAACCTGGCCCCGGATACTCGGCCATCGTTTCTTGTTTGAGATAGACGAACGGCAGCCCCACCGGTGTGACCTTGATCGTGTCGTTTTTCGCGAGCAACCGCTCCTCGAATTCAATGACGGCGGGCTTGCCGGGCGGAGCATCGAAGTAGCCAAGATGCCGAGTCGGATTGCCGCTCACGACAAAGTTGCCGAGCAGCGCGGCCATCGGCAACGGCGTCTCGGAGTTGTGTGCCGAGGCCGCGATCCGAAAGCGATATCGTCCCGGTGCCGGAGCTTTGAACTGCCGCAAGTCGGACGCCGAGTCACCGCTGTTGCGGAAGAGAATCACCCCCTCGTCCCGCTTCCATGCTCCGGCGAGAAACCACTTCGGCAGCGAGTCATACAGATCAAACCGCTCGGACTTGCTCTCCAGTTTGTGAACCGGCACGACCGCCGCATTGAGCACCGCATCCGCTGCTTCCAGATACCGCTCCATCAGCACCGGAGAGACATTGAGTGCCGCCCCGACGTTGTCGAACCCCTGCGCGACGGCATCCTCTGGCAACATCTCCTTCACCGAGACGTTCACGTCAAAGAGATCGCGCACGGTGTTTTCGTACTCCACCCGATTGAGCCGCCTCAGCACGACGCGCCCTTCCGCCCGCTGCTTCGCGGCCGCCTCATCCAACCGAGCTGAAAGCCGCTTCACGAGACTCGCCACTTGGTCTGGCTGCGGACGCGGCTCACCTTTCGGCGGCATCTCACCCGCTTGCACGCGAGCCACAATCTCTCGCCAGCGTTCAAACGTCGTCGGCTGCGAGAGGTCCGCATCCAACTGGTCGAGCCGCAATTCGCCTTTCGACGCATCGGGACCATGACAGCGAAAGCAGTGCTCCTTGAAAAATGATTGAGCGATACCCTTGATGCTCGCACTGTCGGACTCGACCAGTGGTTTTTCATCTGCCTTCAAGTCGGCGATGCCGCACAGCACGGCAAGCATCAAGCCGATTCGTCCGAAACAAATCCTCCAGCGCCGGCCGTCAGATCGAAAGTTGGGATCATCGCGACAGTCAGACTCATCAGGTCCGACCTTCTCTCCGGCAGAGCCTGGTTCGACGAGTAACGGAATGCCATCCGGCCAATCGACCTGATCCGAGGGCAGAAAGCGACCATTGGTCCAAAACGCTCTCACATCATTCTGCCCACCCATCATTCTGCTGATTTCCGGCGAGCAGAATGATGGGTGGGCAGAATGATGTGAGAGCGGCAACCAAAAACACTTCTTGATCGCGGTTGGGAATCTCTGTCGGTGACTGGCCATTTTTTTTGTTGATCCGTGGGGCGGCCTTGCCATCGGTGGGGGCAAGATGTCGGATTTGATCCCATCCGCCGCGGCGGAGCAAAGCCGCCCCACGGATGGAGGCCGACGTCGCCACACCTTCCCGCAGCACAAGCCGCTCGTACTCAGGCTCCTCGCTAGATCGAAACCAAAAATCTTCTCACCAAAACAAAACTTTCACCGTCTGCAGAGTAGAGAGACGCTCCTCAAAACTTGACTCATTTACAGCAAGTTTCGGAAACGAAGGAGTCTAACGAGGCTTGGCCTCAGACCATGAGCCGGCACGCGCTCGTGACTCGCCGCCATTTATTCGCGGCCCGGCTTTGCCATCCGCGGGCAGTCGTCCCCAAACGGCGGCCCGCGGCTGGCAAAGCCGAACCGCAGATGAAGAACAACAATGACCACGACGCATTGCGTGCCGCTCTGGATGCCGAGGTCCGCGCCGAACAGGTCAAGGACCGCGCGTACTGGGAACCGCACCGCAAGGAACTCGAACAGTTCCGTCATGCGAAACGAGGACAAAGCGTGTGACCGGCCTCCTTGAACATCCGGTGTGACGTCGTAGTCACCAGAGCATTGCGGATGTGACCTCCAACCCAAGACGTTTGACGATGTGTAGTGTCCAGTCGGAGTTCCCGAACGGTGCGTCTCGGTTGACGCTCCGCCGCAAGGCGGCAGCCTCAGCATCGGTTTGCGGTTGACCGATTTCAAACATCGGTTCCTTCCATGTTTTCTCCTTCCGATGATTCGCACCCGCGGATTTCGACTTCCACAGAACGCCACGATTGGTATCTTGCGGCCATGAGCACCGCGACCCAGACACTCGAAGACTTGCGACCGGAACTCGTCGACCAGGTGCGACGATTGCCCGCTGCGGAACTTCTCGCGCTGCGGAATTATCTGGTGGAACTGGAAATCAAGCGGCTGGTCACCGATATCGACGACGCCTTTGACCAGACGAACGCGGCGGGGCAATTGACTCCCGCTGCGATTGAATCTTCGATCCGCGCCTTTCGAGAAATGAAACCGTATCGCTAATGCTGGTCGTCATTGACACTCATGTCCTGCTGCGGCTGTTCGGTCGGCGCGGGCAACATCGCGAACTTCGTGAAGCCCTGCTTAATGGTCGTGTCTCCTGCGCCGTTTCCACCGACGTCTTACTGGAGTACGAAGAGTTGGTCGTGGCGAAAGCCGGCAAGGAAGCGTGGGAGAACATTCGCCGGCTGCTGCGGCTTCTGTCGATCCGGTATGGAACAGTGGTTGAAGTCGAGCCGACCTTTCGCTTTCAAGTCATTTCCGTCGATCCCGATGACAACAAGTTCGCCGATTGCGTCATCGTCGCCAACGCGGACTTCGTGATCACCGAAGACGCTCATTTTGCACCGTTGGCCAGCGCCGGGTACAAGCCCCAAGTCATCTCGCCTACCGATTTCATCCAACGCTTCCTGTCGCCGTGATGACGCCGCCCCGCTCGCCAATTCTTTCACACACGCTCCGCGTGAAGTGAGCCGAGCGTGCCATCGACATGGTTGTTACCCGAAAGCGTCCATCGCACAAGACGCCATCACGCTGGCCGACTGCCGTGCGATCGACGCGCTGAGAAACGTTTCGAGTCAACTGCGCACTTGGCTGTGTTCACGCGGAGCGATGAAGGCGACTTTTGAAACTCGAAGTCGGACGGGCCAGAGGACACAGTCTCCAGGCGACCGAGGCGGGACGGTGCTTCAGGGCGCAGAGCTGCAGTCTTCGCGGTTTGATCCGTGTCCGGATCAATTCGCGGCAACTCCAGGGTTCGGTCGAGAGGACGGGATCTCACGATCCCTTGCGGCAGCGAATTTGGAACCAGAACGCCTCGCCCTTGCCGTTGAAGGCCAGGATCTTGTCGTCCATCAGCGGGCCGCTAGCTTGGGCGAAATTTCCTGGGGCGATAAGGCTCTCCGCTGTGTCAGTGGTGTCGGCGGTCCGTGGAACCTCGGGGAGCAACCTCATCGGAAATTGCAGCGGACCGCCTTTGGTGGAGAGTCCGCGTGATTCGTCGAGACGACCAACACTGCGCCAGGCCGCTTGGGCTTCGCCGGAACCAAGAGGATAAGTCGCCCCGCAAGCCCCCGACTCGGCGTCCCAAACTTTGAGCGTCTTGTCCCACGATCCGGAGACGATCGTCCGGCCATCGGCGGATAGGGCCACGGTCGTGACGGGTTCGGTATGTCTCTGGAGCGTCATCAGGCAGGCTGGTGGTTGCCACTCGGTCGGGCGATTGAGCCATTCGAGAAAGGCGCTGGGGACGAGCGCGGGCGACGCGGACACCGATTGCTCACGGGTTCCGCTCGCCTGCGACCACAGATGTCGGGCAGACTGAGAGACGGGGCTATCAACCGGTTCGTTGTACGCCTGCTGGAACAACGACTCCGGATGGTCGCTCAAGAACGAAGCATTGCCGCGCAGGAAGTGGGACCAGGGGAGAAACGCCGCGCGGTCCGGCTCGGGCAAGTCCTGCTCAGCCTTCTGGACATCCCGTACCAGGTCAAACACCAAACCGGCCCGCGTCTTCGCGCCGAGCCAATCCAAATCCTGGAGCAGTTGGAACGCTTCGGTGGAATGGCCTGCCGACACGAGATGGTGCCGCAGGTGCGTGAAGAAGTAGCCGTCGTTTGGGCCGCTTGGCCAGCCGTTGGGGCATTTCTTTTGGTAGGCGGCGAGGAGTTGGTTGTGCAGGTTGAGCGAACCGCCGAATCGCTGCTCAACCAGAGCGATGGCAAAGTCGCGAAGCAGATCGTGCAGTGAGACATCGCCGATGTTTTGAGCCGCCGCGTCTCCGGCACGATTGAGTTGCACGAGCGAACGCTGCTTCAACTTGATCAGGAGCGATCGGGCCTTGCGGTCGCTCAGGCCGCTCGTGTGCGACCACAGGGTGAGGACGGCGGCTTCGGGAAGCCGGGTGTCTTCCGAGAACACGGCGAGTTCCGCGAAGCGTTGCTGCTCGTCTTCGGGAAGCGCGTGGAGGCTGACTTCCATCGCGACCCAGAGGCTGCGGTGCTGAGCTTCGGAGACATGCTCGTCGGCGATGTATTCGAGGTCGTGCTCACGCAGGGCGTCGTGTACGTCGCGCCACGGCACGCCCCCCTGCACCAGGCCGCCGCACAACGCGACCGCGAGCGGCAAGCGGCCACACTCGGCGACGATCTCGGTCGCTTCGCTCGGCAGTGCGTCGGGCGAGACTCCGGCGGCATGGGCCAACAGGTTCAACGCCTCGCGATCCGTGAAGAGTTCGACGAGATGATGCGTTCCGACGAGCGACGTCAGCAGACCGGCATCGCGCGTCGTGATGAGTACACGGCAGCGCGGACCCAGCACGTTGAAGGCGTCGGCGTCGGAGCGTCGCCAGACATCGTCCAGCACCAGCAGCACGGACTTGTCGGCCAGCAATTCCTTCAGCTTGGTTTTGCCTTCGTGTTCCGTGGCGATGGCTCCGTCGCCCCCCAGATCGGCGTGTACGCGCCGCTGTAACTCGGTGATCGTTGGGAGCGAACCCAAACCGACCCAGACGATACCGTCGGGAAACGCTTCGCGCACCAGCCGGTCGCGGACCAGAGCCGAGGCCAGCACCGACTTGCCGATGCCGCCCATGCCGTGCATCCCCACGCGAGCCGTCTCGCCCGTGAGGACAACCGGGCGATCGAGGTCGGCTCGGACGGCGTCTCGCAGAGTTTCCAGGCGTTCGGTTCGCGAGAGGTAATGTGACGGCAGCGAGGGAACCGCGATCAGCTTCCCCAACGGCGGCGGTGGTTCGGATAACTGGCGGGCGAGGTTGTTGAGGTGGAACTCGAAGTTGGCGTCAGCACTCTCGCGTCCCTCGCTGACGCTTCGGGTTACATCGGGGTCGCGAAAGTCTTCGCAGTGCAGCAGCTTCAATTGGTCCGGGACCAGTGGATAGTCACCGACTCGCAAGATCGGCGTCACGACCTTGTCCGACTCCAACGCGAATTGCCACTCCTGCCGCACATATTCCGATGCGACCGCGTGAGGCCCGACAACCAGGACTAGCCGCTCGCGAACGGCGATGGCATCGCGAATTTCTTGAAGAAACGTGTGGCTTCGCGAGGGCATCGACGCCCGGTCGAACCACACGTCGACCCCGCGAGCGGTCAACGCTTGGTAGAGCCGCTCAACGAACGGCTCGTCATCGCCTCGGCCGTAAGAGAGAAACACGGTTGTCATATGGCAGGCTCCCAACTTCGCCGAAGGATTTGTGCTTCACGCAGCGTTGTGCGGTGATCACACCTGCCGACACCGTAGCTCGCGAGAATTTCCGCGGCAACTTGACCGTTGCCCCGACTCTGCGTTCACTGACGCGGCTGTGGCGCACGCGGCGCGCGTGCGCCCACACGC
>JBJXEX010000399.1:0-30448 GCA_046156195.1 Planctomycetaceae bacterium
GACTCGAAGACTTCGATGTCCTTCGTCGGCGTCAGCAGCACCGTGGTCGAACGTGCGACCTGGCCTTCGGACTTGGCCACGTCGATCGTCGCTTCGGTTGCTTCCAACAGTCCCAGTTCCGGCAGCGAGAACACGACGTAGCTGGGAGTCCATTCCAGCACTTTGCACTCCATCACCAGCTTGCCGACGTGCAAGAAAACGTGCCCCGACTGGTTGCCGAGGAAGTTCACCTTGATCCGCATGTTCGAGCCGGCGGGAACCTCCGGCAGCGACGGCTTGGAAGCGGTCACGATCAAAGTGGTCTGTGAGACAACGGTCGGCTGCACCGGCGGAGCGGGAGTCGCGGGGACGTAGTACGTCTGCTGTTGCTGATAGTAGTAGGTCTTTTTGTTGCAGGCCTGAGCTTCGCCGCTGACTCCCCCGACAGAGCCGGTCAACACGGCCACAGACAACGCTCGCACGAGAAACTTTTTCATGGCAGAGATTCCTTGGAAAGAATTCGCTTCAACAACTTCTGTTCGAGCGACGTGCTGAACCAAGTCGTTTGCGTTCTGTCCGAGGAAACGGAGCAGGAATCGTGATCTTCCCGAATTCCCAAAAAGTTTTGGAAAAACTTTCGGTGTGACATGAGTGAGGCGAACGCGGATCGCTCATTTCGGTCGTGGATTTCCTGTGGGCCACACAATCGACCCACGGAACGATCCGCACACACGGAGAATTGCCCGGTGAAAATGGCCGCTCAGTCATCGGGACTTCTTGATGGGACTTGGTCGATCCGATAACAATGCCGCCCCTGCTGATTGATCCCGCCTCGCTCTTGCCCACCGTTCTCTTGAGGACACGCTCATGGCCGCAACGAATCGCCTCGGTTGCCCCGAGTTTCAACGCACGCTGCTGGACCGCCGCAGCTTCTTGAAAGCGGGTGCGTTGGGCTTCGCGGCGGGCGGACTCTCGCTGACGGACGTCCTTCGCGGCGAGGCGGCGAATGACGGAGCGACTCGCAAGAACAACGTGATCATTCTCTGGATGCGCGGCGGACCTGCACATCAAGACATGTGGGATCCTAAACCGGAAGCTCCTGTTGAGTATCGGGGCGAGTTCGGCGTCATCCCAACCAAAGTCCCCGGCATCATCCTGTCCGACATGCTGCCGATGTCGGCCGCGTGCCAGGATAAGTGGTCGATCATTCGCAGCCTGCACCACCACGACGCGGGACATTCGACCGGCGATCAGATTTGCTTCACGGGATACAACTCCGGCCCGAACGCCGACGAAAACATTCATCCGAGCTGTGGCAGCATCGCCTCCGAACAACTCAGCCATTTGAATCGCGACCTGCCGACCTACGTCATGATTCCCAAGTTGTTGCCGGGAGCGAACTCGGCCTATTTGGGAGTCGCTCACAAGCCGTTCGAGACGATCGCCGACCCCGCGGCCGACGGTCCTTTCAATGTTCCGAACTTCGCGCTGACGGACGGAGTCACCGCCGATCGGCTTGGCTCCCGTCGGGAAGTTCTGCAAGGCTTCGACCGCATTCGCGCAGAGATCGACCGATCGGGCCAGATGACCGCGATGGACCGCTTCCAAAACTCGGCGTGGGGGATCTTGAGCTCCAACGCGGCACGCGACGCTTTCAACCTTGATGCCGAACCGCGCGAGATTCGCGAACGCTATGGCTTCATGCCCGCGTTTGATCCGAAGGCGATTGACCGCTGCGGTGCCCCGGCTTGGAGCCAACGTATCCTGCTGGCTCGTCGATTGGTCGAAGCGGGCGTTCGCATCGTCACCGTCGATCTGCGTTGGTGGGACACGCACGTCAAAGGCTTTGAATCACTGCGACTCGGCTTCCTGCCACGTTGGGACCGAGCATTCTCGGCATTGATCGAAGACCTCGAGCAGCGCGGCTTACTCGACACCACACTGGTCGTCGGCTGGGGCGAGTTTGGACGGACTCCGCGAGTCAACAACAACGCGGGCCGCGATCATTATCCGAACGTCTTCAGCGCGGTGCTCGCGGGTGGACCGGTCAAAGGTGGCCGAGTTGTCGGTTCGTCCGATGCTCACGCCGCGTTCCCGAAGGCGAATCCGAAAGCTCCGCAAGATGTGTTGGCGATGATCTATCGTCATCTCGGCGTGGACGTGAATCGCCAATACGTCAACCGCGCCGGCCGACCGCACCCGGTCCTGCCCTTCGGCACGCCGGTCGATGAGCTTTGCTAGTACTCGCCCGGATTGGCGAGGTCGCGTTCGACGCGGGCGAAGACTTCGTTCAGCCGGTTGGTGGCATCGGTCAGCATCCGCACGAGCGGGCCGAGCGGCGCGAGGTGATTATCCTCGAAGTTTTCGCTGTTCTCGTCTTTCCAATGCTCCTTGGTCAGCTCCCACGATTGCAGCAATTCGAGATGAGCCTTGTAGAGCTTGGTGCTATCGACGGTGAGATCAGAGACTCGCATGGCTGGACCAGTTTCGTAGCCGCAGTCGCCAGACTGCGGGTGGACATTGTGAAGACCCCGCGTTCTGGCGAACGCGGCTACGTTAAACCGGCGGCGCAACCGGCTCTTCGACGGCCGCTTCGATTTCCGCATACGCTTCAATGGCGGCAATCATCCGCTGAAGCGTTGCGATCGTCTTGGCGAAATCCGATTCGATGTAGCGTTGCAAGGCTCCGCGTCGTCCGTCGTGCTCGTCGATTTCGTGGCGTACGAATGATGTCCAGCGAGACACCGCTTCGACTTTCTCTTGAGCCATCTGCAACCGTTTTTTGGCCGCTTCCAACGCTAGTTTCTCTTCGTAGCATGTTGGCCGGTGGTCGCCGACCGTTCGCATCTTGCACTTTTCCAAATCCGCCCTTGCGTGAGCGATCACGTCGAAACTGCGAAGCATGTAGTTCTTCCAAAAGTTCGGCCGGTCGTGTTCCAGCCAATCCAGGAAGCTCAGCACCTGCTGCTGCAACGACGCGACGACATCGACAGCGATGTCCGCGAACTCGAGCAGTCGCACCTTGAACTCGCGCATCGCGGCGAGCGAATGAATGTTGGCTTGAGACATAACAACCTACTTCGCTGGCTTCAGCGTTCCCAGAATTGCAGTTGTTTCCAGAACGATTTGTCCTGTTGGGGCTCGGTCATGAGTTCGATGAGATTCCGTGGTTGTGGTCGGCGACCGGATGATACATCGTTAAGGATTCGTGCAAGGTTGCGATTGATGGAGTCAGACGGATTGAGCTTCAACGCGGCATCGATCGTCTTCTTGGCTTCGACAAAGTGGCCAGACACCAGATAGGCACAAGCCAAATTGCCAAGCGTTTCGTGATTGTCTGGGCGAAGCGACGCGGCACGCTCGCCAATTCTGACGGCTTCGTCCGCACGTCCCATTTGCAAGCAAAGACCTGCAAACTCGCGAGGTACGGATTCGTTGTCTTCGCAATGTTGAAAGGCCAGACCCATCGCATCGTAAGCGGCCTGTTCGTTCCCGAGAGCCTGCCACCCTTTGCCAATCATCAGGTGAGATTGCCAATGTTCGGGACACGAAGCCACCACCTCTTCCAAGGCACGGATTGCCGTTTGAACGGCTGCGGCAGATTTTCCGCTGATCGGCTTCTGGCCTGGCTGAATCCAGTTGGCGTGAATGTCTTCCGCGGATTTTTTGAATGCGGCGTTCAGCGCATCAACCGAAGGATCCTTTCGGGCGAGATAAACCTCTTTTCCAGCTTTCTTGTCGAAGTAAGCCTCAATGCCGCCCTCACGCCTCAAGAATTCGAGCCCGGCCTCTGTCTCCGAATGGCGCTCTAACCCCGACCCATTTTCGAGCGACCAGCCATCATGGGCAACGATCGAGGTTGGCTCCGTGCCGTCGAGCCATGCAATGACAGCCTTCTGAATCCGAGCCAACTTCAACCATTCGCAATAGGGCGTGACTTCCAAATCGAACTCATTCGTCAAGACGACATCCGGATCAGGGCCGGGCATCGCATTCAGGCCAAGTTGCTTCAAACGATCGAGAAACTCAATCGCCTCGGCGTCCACCATAAAGGCACATCGCCAAAGTTCATGATCTGCAAACGCGATCGAGCATGTTCCGACTTGAAGCTGCCGAACGGCATCCAATCCGCCTTCCACCAAGTCGGCGATCCGATCCAGCCGTGCCACAATCGTCGCGCCTTCAATCGCTATCGCCACGAGATGCACTCCCAATCGAAATTCAATTCGCGGTTGCTTTGCTCTCACCCACCGAGGTTTTGGATAGATCGGCGGGAGCCGGTCCTACGCCCTACGTCCTAAACCAACTCGGCCGCGATCAAATCGTCGTAGGTCTCGCGACGGCGGATGACTTGGACTTGGTCGCCGTCGATCAGGAGTTCAATCGCTCGCGGACGGGAGTTGTAGTTGCTGCTCATCGCCGTGCCGTAGGCTCCCGCACTGAACGTGCAGAGCAACTCGCCGCGATTCATCGGTGGAAGGTAGCGGTCTTTCGCGAAGTAGTCGCCCGATTCGCAGATGGGGCCAACGACGTCGGACTTCTCGCAGCCGGCGATTTCCCCTTCCACATTGTCGGGCATCGCGACTCGCGGAGCGACCGGCCAGAGACGATGGAACGAGTCGTACATCGCGGGGCGGACGAGGTCATTCATGGCTCCGTCTTGAATCACGAACAGCTTGCCCCCTTCACGCTTCGTGTAGATCACCTTGCTGACCAGGATGCCGGAGTTACCGACAATGAAGCGGCCCGGTTCGAGGGCGAGTCGGCAGCCGGCCTCTTGGACGCCGGGAACGATCACGTCGGCATACGCTTTCGCGGGTGGCCCCTCGTTCTGCCGATAGCTGATGCCGAAGCCGCCGCCAAGATTCATCCAGTTGATGTCGTGACCGGCGGCTCGGTAGCTGCGGACGACGTCGATCCCCTTCTTGACCGCCTCGGCATAAGGCTCGGTCGTGAGGATTGGCGAGCCGATGTGCATGTGAATGCCCTTCATCGCCAAGCCGGGAGTTCGCAGCGTCTTCGCGGCGAGCACGTCGGCTCGTTCGATGTCCATGCCGAACTTGTTCCCCTTCTTGCCGGTCGTGGTCTTGGCGTGCGTCTTGCCGTCGATGTCCGGGTTGAGCCGTAGCGCGACCGGCGCGACGACACCCATCTTTTGCGCGATCGCCGCGATGGCATCCAGTTCGGCTTCGCTTTCGACGTCGAACATCAGGATGCGTTCTTCGAGCGCCTGTCGAATCTCGTCGTCGGTCTTTCCCACGCCCGCGAAGACCACTTTCGTGGTGTCGGCCCCGGCCTTCTTGACGCGATACAGCTCACCGCCGGAGACGACGTCAAAACTGCTGCCGGCATCGTGCATCAGCTTGAGGATGCTGAGATTCGAGTTCGCCTTGACCGAATAACAAATCACCGGATCGACGGCCACGAACGCCGTCTGAATCTCTTTGAGGCGTCCGAGTAACGCCGCCTTGGAATAAATCCAACACGGAGTGCCAAACTCCTCGGCCAACTCGGCCACCCGCTGCTGCTCGCAAAACAATTCACCGTTGTCGTAATGGAAGTGATTCATGGTTGGTTGATTCATGGTTGAAAAGAGGTTTGTCGGTCTGATTTCAGCAGCAACTCGCCGCCAAGCGTTGACCCGCGAGATGCAGTGTCGCGCTACCGCCAGCCTTGGCGGGAACAAATTCGTGACGATCGTCTCAACGGATATTCTCGACCTCACTTGCCCTTGGGTGGCGACTCCGGAGATTTACGGCGCGGGGCGTCGAGGTAGCGGTAGCCGGCATTCGGGTTCTTGTTGTCGAACGCGAACGCATCGACGTTGTCGAGAAAATGTTTGACGTAGACCAGCGGGATCGCAAAGCCCAGTCCCTCGCCGAAGAGCACCTTCATGTTCGTCACGCCGATAACTTCGCCCTGCGCGTTGAACAACGGGCCGCCACTGTTTCCCGGATTGATTTGCGTGGTCGTTTGAATGTACGTCAGCCCCTCGCGGTTGCGGTTCTTCGTGCTGACGATCCCCTTCGAGACCGAGCGTTCCAATCCCAGCGGGTTGCCGATCGCGAAGACTTCTTCCCCTTCTTTCTGATCGTCGGCATCGGAGAGGAAGACGGGCTTGAACGGCAGATCTTTTTGTTCGGGGATTTGCAGCAGTGCCAGATCGAGAAACTGATTCATGGCGACGATCTTCACTTCATCGACTCGCCGCCGAGCGTAGCCCCCCTTCGTGTCTTTCGTGAACAGCGTGACGGCGATCCGCGTTTCCTTTTCGATGACGTGATAGTTGGTGACGCAGTGTCCGCGCGTGTTGACGATGAAGCCCGACCCAAGTCCACCGGGCGTTTGCACGAGCACGACACCGTCGCCGTATTCGTTGGCGAGTTCTTTGGTCGGCTTCAGCGGTAGCTTGGCGACGGAATACAAGTCCCCCTTCTTGACCTCGGCCTTCGTGCCCGGCTTGTCGAAGCTGGCCGAGCGGGACTTGATGCGGTCGGTCGGGATCTTGATGACATCGACACCGATGTCGATGACGACGAACTCGGCCCCATCCTTGAGGATTTCGCCTTCGATGCGGCTGCCGTTCGACAGCTCCAACACTTCGGCCGCGAGTGGCGACGAAGTCAGCGCGGCGATGAGCAGTCCCGCGAACAGTTGTTGAGTTTGCATGAGAGTCCTTTCTTGATTTTCGATTTTTGATTTTTGATTTTCGATTTGAAATTTCCGATTCCATGATTTCGATTTGAAATAGATGCTGCGACAGACCTTCAAATCGAAAATCGAAAATCAAAAATCAAAAATCGAACCCCTCCGTCAGTTGTTCTTGAATTCCCCGTGGCACTCGACGCAGGACTTGGAGATGCGGCCCATCGCTTCATCGTACAGGGCATAGTTGCCGGACTTGGCGGCTTCGATGAGTTGCTTACCACCCTCACGCAGTGGCTTGGCTTGTTTATGGAAGCCAGCGTCGTCACCCCAGCCGAATCCATTGGAGATGATCGCATGGCCGAGGAACTGCAACACCGCGCCCTCTTGAGCCACCTTGTCCGCGTCCTTCTTGAGTCCCGCTTCGTTGCTGACGGAGTTCTTTAGGTTCGCTTCGGCTTTTTGAATCCGCTTCATAATGTGCCGCAGATCGACCGCCGCTTCGCCGTAGTCTTTCTCATCGGTCGCTTCGGGCAGACCGGCAGGAGTTGAGCCTTTGAGGATGTCGTCGATCTTCTCGAACGCGGCGGCGACGGCGTCGTAAGTGTTCTTGTTCTTGGCCTTGTCGGTCGTGGTCAGCTCGGTGATTTGCGTTGACAGCTCGCGCACGAACTTGGCGTTCTTCTTCCACGAGAAATCTTCGGGATGCTTTTGCACGGCGACGGCGAGCGCCGCCAGCGTGGCCGATTCGGGAGCGATCTCCAAATAGCTGGCGTTGTACGCGGCGACCGACGCCGCTTTGCCGGCGAGGTAGTTCCGCACGTTCTTGACTTCGCTGGCGAGCGCTTCCTTGTCGAGCAAATCCTTGAGCGAGGTCGCGTCGCCCCCGGCTTCCTTCGCGGGTTCTTTCTTTTCGGCCGGCATGTCAGCGGTTGCCGGTCCCTTCGGCGTCTCGTTGGCGGCGACCACCGTGTCGTCGCTCGCGGCAGTCCCGGTCTGCTTGTTCGCGGCGACTTCCAGCGGCTTGTCGTAGAAGACGTCCCACAGAATCCCGTCGATCATCTTGGGACCGCCCGCCGTCTTTCCCGGCTTGGAATCATTCGATTTGCCGGGCTTGGAGTCCCCTTTGTCGCCGCTCGCCTTTGGGTCTTTCGCGGCGTTCGCTCCGTTGTTTGAGCCTTCGCTGGAGCCGCATCCGGTGACGATCACGCTCACCAGACACAGACCGGCGAGCACCACCGCGCCGCGAAGCCGATCGCTCGACAATGACATCTTCATGGCTTTCATTCCTCAAAGAGTTTCACGTTCATCGGATTATGGAGCCAGCAACAGCAGCGACGCAACGTCCGTAGCTCAGGCGGCCCGCCTGAGCCGCATCGCCTCTGGCGACGCCGATGCAGGCGAGCCGCCTGCACTACGGCGAGCAGACCAACGGCACAAAGGAGAACAAGCCCAGCTCTTCTTCGTGCCACTTCCCGTTGCGCCGAGTGAATCGAAACATCGTCTGACCGCCTCCCGGCTCGCCGATGGGAATGATCAGCCGGCCCCCTTCGGAAAGCTGACCGCGAAAAGCGGTCGGCAGTGTCGGAGCCGCCGCCGTCACAACAATCGCCTCGAACGGAGCCTGCTCAATCCAACCCTGCGAGCCGTCTCCCAACCGGGTGATGACGTTCTGAAAACCGAGTCGCTCCAATCGCTGTTTCGCCGAGTCGAACAATTCGGGCCAGCGTTCGACGGTGCCGACTTCCGCCGCCAAGTGACTGAGCACGGCGGCTCCGTAACCGGTGCCGGTGCCGATTTCGAGCACTCGTTCGTGACCTTGCAGCCGCGCCGCTTGAGCCATGAACGCGACCGTGTAGGGCTGCGAAATTGTCTGACCAAACTCGATGGGCAATGCTCGGTCGTCGTAAGCGCGGCCTCGCAATGAGTCCGGGACGAACTCTTCTCGCGGCACTCGCTCCATCGCGGCGAGGACGCGTTCGTCGGTGATCCCGCGCGCTCGCAGATGCTGCTCGATCATGCGTCGTTTGGCGGACAGTAGTTGATCCTTGGAAAGCATGACTGTGAATTCCTGAATCAAGATTGCACACCGAAAAACAAACTGTTGGTTGGAACCGCGGATGAAAGACAGCGAGTCCGCCGATGGAGGATCGTCAGCCGTTTGAAATGCGGAGCTGACAAAAAACGTGGGACTTAAAATCGAGAAGCATGGATCGAGAATTCGCATGACGATCGGAGTCTCGGTTGGGTTGCAAGCGCAGCCCGCAACCCAATGAACCGTAGGTCACTCCCGTCCTTGGCGAGCCGAGACCGTTTCACTCGGCGATTGATTCGGTACGGGCGAGTCCGGCTGCCACTTGTCGAAAAACGCGAAGAACACCGCCGCGAAGATGCACCCGAACGCGACGATGTCATTCCACTTCAGGGACTCGCGAAGAAACAGAATCGAGAACCCACAGAACACGACCAGCGTGATTGCCTCCTGCATGATTTTCAGTTGCGCCACCGGAAACTCACGATGCCCGATCCGGTTGGCTGGCACTTGCAGGCAGTATTCAAAAAGAGCGATCCCCCAACTGACGGCAATCGCAATCCACAGCGGCCCCGTCTTGATCTGCGGCCACTTCAGATGCCCGTACCACGCGAACGTCATGAAGATGTTCGACAACGTCAGCAACAGAGTCGTCCAAAAGAGCGTCATTGTTTGTCCTTGGCATACCACCGAATGAGCTTGGGAATCTCGCCCATCTGAGCCAGCGTGCGGACTCGGCGACGAAAACCGAACGAGCCGAAGATCGGCGAGTAGCCGTGATGATGATCCGAAATGGCTAACGCTTGCGAGACGTCCGCATGAGTGAGTTGCGTCCGATTCTGACTCGCGGCCAGCCAGCGGGCGATCCACATCGTCGCCGGAAAGATCAATGCGAGGCTCTGAAAGCCTTCGACCAACGGCACGCCGTAATAAGCCGGGCCACAGAAATGCAGACCGGCCAACTTCACTCGGAAGTACCGCGTCCACAACTCTTCGCTCTCGGCCGGAAAGCCAAAGGGCTGTTCGAGAGTCTCAAATGGGACTTCACGAAAGACCGACTGCAACGGCGGGACGTTGCCGATTCCGCGAGCGAATCGCGTTGCCGCGCGAAACAACTTCCAACGGCCGCGCCAGCCGGATGACAAGTCGGCCGCAGTGTCTTTGCGAGCATATTGCGCGGTCAGCATTCGGAACTGAATTCTTCCAAGTGGAGTTGGAAGATCGGCTGTCGGCTCTCGGCTCTCGGCGTTCGACCGGACTTCGTCGGTCGCCGCTTGGCGAATGATGTCGAGAAATTCGGTCAGCCTTCCGCCGCTGACTTTGTCGAAACGGGATTGCTCGACGAGGTTCAACCAGAACAGCGCGCGTTGCAACTTGATGGTGATCGGCACGTCCGTCGGAGTCAGCGTCGCGTCGATCGCATCGGCAACGCGCTGGAAGTCGGGCCAATCGAGCCGCTCGCTGGCAGACAGAGCCGGAGGCGGGATGCGTTCATAACCGTCCGGCACGACGGCGCGCGCGAGTTGCTTGATCTCGTCGGCGTTCTGGCTCATCGAACGGCCGAGGCTCGCGACGACAGACGGGCAACTGAACCGCAGACTGACCGTGATCTTCTTTCCGGCGGGATGAAACGCATACGGATAGATACGGCACGGCAGCGGCTTCGCGGCCTCACCGAACTTCGCATGGATGCGACACAAACCACGCTCATCCAAGAACACGCAGGCCCCGTCCGCTTGATGGGCCAGTCGATAGCGTTTCGCCCACGGCGGCCCGGCATGCCGCTCGAACAGCGCGTGGCCCGACGGCGTCCCGTCGTTCGCTGTCCAGCCTTGAGAGAGAATCCGCTGCCGCTCTTCCTCGGTCACTTCAATCGCGTGTTGCCGACAGCAACCACCGCAGTTGTGGCAACTCCAGTTCTGAATCGTCGGCAGCGTGAGCGAGATGGCCATTAGTGATACGGCAGAAATTCCACGCGATTGGCGAAGTCGGACGGCTCGCAAACTTTAGCGATCAATTCCAAGTCTCGAATCGCCTGTTGAATGGAAATGTCTCGTTGACGCGCGATGTCCACGGCGAATCGCCTTGGGAACATGTTGGTCCAGGTACAAAGCGACGCTCACGGTAGTTGTCCTGACGCACGCAATTTTCGTCGAACGGGCGAGTCAGGCTGACGAGCTCGCAATTCTTCGACGAGTTCATCTCGCTGTCGCAATTCCAGGTCGAACTCAGCGCAATGGTCGTAGTAATGGCCCAAAGCCGAGTGGACCTGGGAAAGCGTGAACTGCGGATGCTGCTGCTGGAGTTCCGGAGCATCCCATCCATAAGCCAGATGCTCACGGATCAGTTGCAGGGCTTTGAACCGCGTCCCCGCAATCAGCAGCGTCCCGTCTTCGTCGAGTTCCAAATGCGGAAATTCCAAAACGGCCATCGCGTTCGTCTTTCACATGAGTGACATCATCAACTCAAGCTGGCCACTTACTGAACGGCAATGGGCGTCGTCACCTTCGCGATATTGCGGTACGAGACCACGGCCATCTTTTCAGAACCGTAAACGATGCAGCAGGGGCTAGTCCGTTGAGTCGCAATCTCGAACGGCTCCTGGACCGAGATCACCGAGCCGTCATTCAAATGAATTTCGAGCGGCTGGAACGGAGTTCGGTTCATGAGTTTGATCATTTCCGTAGCGTTCATCACCTGGCCTCCATTTGAGAAAGTCATCAAACAGTGACATGGTGGGCGAATCCGTGTCGAAACTCAATCACTTTTTGTGGCCGCGACCATCTGCGCCGCGAAGTCGCCGACATCGCGAAGTACTTCGGCCACCGAGGAGCCGTTCGAGAGTCGTTCCAATTGTCGCACGATGGCCGAACCGACGATGACGCCATCAGCCAACCCTCGCAATGGGCCGACTTGTTCGGGCTTGCTGACTCCGAAGCCGACGGCCAACGGGAGATTTGTTTTGCCACGCAAGCGTTTGAGTTGGCCGGAGAGTTCTTCCGGCAATTGATCACGAGCGCCGGTCGTGCCGGCGATCGAGATGCAGTACACGAAGCCGCTGCCGGTCTGCACGATGTGATCTTCTCGGATGGGACTCGTCGTCGGCGCGACGAGCTGAATCGCATCGAGTCCGGCCTCGCGAATCATTCGAGCGACATCTCCCGCTTCGTCGGCGGGAAGATCGGGAATGATCAGGCCGGAGAAGCCCGCGTCTTTGGCTCGTTGCACGAAGGTCGCGGCTCCGAGCCGAAAGACGATTGCGTAGCTGACCATCGCGACAAGCGGCGGGATGTTGTCGCCGCTGCTCGTCAGTTGTTGGATGCCGGCGAAGATGTCGTTGACGTGCAGGCCGCGCGAGAGTGCTCGCGTGTAGCTGGCTTGAATCACCGGCCCGTCGGCGATTGGGTCGCTGTAGGGGAAGCCCACTTCGATCAGGTCAACGCCTCGGCTGGCGAGTTCTCGGATCAAAGCCACCGACGTCGCGACATCGGGATCACCTACGGTGATGAACGGCATGAAGGCCATGTGGCCTTGCGCTTTCAAGGCGGCGAACGTGGCGGCGATGCGAGTGGGTGTGTTCATACTTTTTCGTAGGGACAGGCGGCTCGCCTGTCGCGCCACAGGCGAGCCGCCAGTGGCTACGCTCCGGCTTTGCCGACTTCCATGACGCTCAGCAGGCCGCCGATGGAGAAGACGAAGTTCTTTTGATCGAGATGTTTGAAGTCACCGCTCTGGTCGATGTGCGAAAAGATGATCTCGGCTTCGGCAACAAGCCGCTCGCCGACGTGAGCTGTCACTTCCACGGAGCCCCCTTCCGGGCTGTCGTTCAGCAGCTTGGCGGTGTAAGTCAGCGTGTCGCCGGGGATGACGAAGCCGTGATAAGTGACCTTCGGAACTTTGGCCAGAATGACGATGTGCTCGAAGTTGTTCTTCTCACCCAGCAGGATGCCACCCGTCTGAGCCATGCCTTCAAGCATCAACGATCCCGGCATCACGGGAAAGCCGGGGAAGTGATCGTGCAAGTGCTCTTCGGCCAAGGAGACGTTTTTGATCGCCTTGGCGTACTGACCGCTCTGCAATTCGGTAAAGCGATCAATCCAAAACCAGCGCATATCCAACCTGCGGACGTAGCCGCATTCGCCAGAATGCGGGCCGAATGAACTTCCGCACCGCGCGCCCCCGCGTTCTGGCGAACGCGGCTACGGCGCGAATGAGGCGACTACGCCGACAACTTGTTGGTTACGAAGTTGCAAAGCATTTGAACGGTGAACATGTCCTTGATGAGCTCGACCTTCGGGGCTTGGGCGAACTTGTCCACGTCGATGTGCGGCACTTTCTTGCGCAGAGTGGCGAGCCCCTCGGCCGTGACGAGTCCGTCCTTAACCAAGCCCGCATCGGCGGACGCGAGGTCTTCCGGGAATAGCTCGCCGCGCGGGATCTTGATGCTGAAGTTTTTCTCTAACCGGAACACGATGTCGAGGAAGTCGATCGACTCCGCGCCGAGATCGGCTTCCAATCGGGATTCGAGCGTGACTTCATGCTCATCAACGCCCAGCGCGTCGACCAGTGTGTCTCGGACTTTCGTGAAGATCTCGTCAGACGTCATTCCAAATCTCTCCTGGCTGGTCCGCACGGCCGGCTTGGTTCCAGCCGTACCTGCCGCGCGTTCTCAGTCGAATCAACTCGCGTGTTCGTCACGGTCGCCGGCTCCGCGAGCCAACCGGCCACCAACCCACTATGAATCAAGCCGCTCGGCCTCATCAGGAGACCGGGTTGCTGGAAACGCTACATTCCCGCACCGAGTGTCAGCCCGCCATCGACCGTGAGCACGTTGCCCGTCACATAGGACGCTCCGTCGCCAGCGAGATACAACACCGCCGCCGCGATGTCTTCGGGATTGCCGAGTCGTCGCAACGGGATTTGTTTCTTGATCGTGTCTTCGGCCGCATTGCGGATTGCCTCGGTCATGTCGGTCGAGATGAATCCTGGCGCGATCGCGTTGACGGTGATGCCTCGGCGGCCAACCTCATTGGCGAGGCAGCGTGTGAAGCCTTCGATGCCTCCCTTGCTGGCCGCGTAGTTCGATTGGCCGGGGTTGCCGAAGTTCGCCGCCACGCTGGAGACGTTGATGATCCGCCCCGCGCGAGCCGACATCATCGGCCGAGTCACCGCTTGGCAGTAATTGAAGACGCTGTTCAGATTCGTGTTGATGACCGCCGACCAATTCTCGGCGGACATGGTCGCGAGGAGGCCGTCCTTGATGATCCCGGCGTTGTTGACCAGTACGAAGATGCCGCCCCACTTTTCGCAAATCTCTTCGACGATTCGGTCCGCATCGGGCTTGCTGCTGGCATCCGCTTGATAGGCGAGGACTTCGTGCCCTTCGGCGGTAAGTTCGCTGACCAGCGCGTCAGCGGCGGTGGAATTCGAGTGATACACGAAGGCGACCTTGGCCCCCGCCCGCGCGAGCGTTTGCACGATCGCCTTGCCGATGCCTCGGCTGCCACCCGTGACCAACGCCGTTTTCCCAGACAAACTCATACTGACTTCCTTTGGACGATCAGGCGACTGGCCCGCTCCAGATTTGACTAAACTGCACTCGCAGGTGGGCGATCAACAACTCATCAGTCTTCGCGAGATTCGGATTGCGGTCGCGTAGGTTGATTCGTTGCAAAACGATCCGGGCACTCACTGCCGATTGACCATCGACAGTCCCTTCTCCCTTAAAGGTGCATTCGGTTTCTTCCAATTTGTGGATTGTCGAGGTCACGGTCAGAGCCTTGCCGGGTGTCACGAAGTTGTTGAACTTCAACGCCTTGGCCTGCTTGAGCGTGATCGTGCTGAAGCGGAAATCCTCCGTGTGCCGCAGCAGCCAGGCGCTGGCTTGCACCAGCGACTCGACCATCATCACTCCTGGCAAAACCGGAAAGCCGGGAAAGTGATCTTGAAGGTATTCCTCGGCCAGCGACACGTTCTTGACGGTCGTGATCGACTTCCCCGCTTCCAGAGCGATGATGCGATCGACGAGTGAAAACTTCATGAAACCACCATTCGGGCGAGACTCGGCCGGAAGCGAAGGGGGCGGAGTATATTGGTCGCGCGAAAGTGCCTCAAGCGACTGTCCCGGCCAGGAAGCCCCGGTCGGAAACCTCAGCGTGAGGCTCCAAAGCAGCGGTGGAAGAGCAAATCGACGGTCGAAAGCGCCCCGATCAAGGCGGTCGACCAGCCGACAGTCGATGTCACATCGGGATGACCCAGGTCGGTCCCCAGAAAGACCGCCGAAACTCCAAAGGCAATCAACGTCAAGAAGGACTGATAGGGCCGAAAGGCCGTCGGTTCTGGCTCAGGTTCCGACCAACGGTTGCCAGGCTGCGGATTCTCCGAGCCGCGACCGTCAGGGAGTGCTGAACGATTAGGACTTGGGACCGCTCCCTGATCCACCTGTGGCGGACGGCTCCAGTCGTCGACGGCTTGGAGAGGCGGTGAAAGCATTGGCGAGCGGGGAGGCGTCAGTCCAACGGCATTCGCTTTGAGCGGAATGGCGCTAGCCACCGGTGATTCGAGCAGAATGGCGCTAGCCACCGGTGATTCGAGATCGACGTTTGCTGGCGAATAACCGGCGGCTAGCGCCGTGCCGCTCAGCTCCACGTCCATGACATGCTGCTCTGAAAGCTCTCGAAACTCTCGGACGCGTTGGTCCAATTCGATCCGCCGAATCGCCAGTTCGCTCTCTTCGCGACGCAAGCGAGAGTCCCACTCTTCCATGTGAGCTTTTTCTCTGAGCAACTCTTCCGCGAGCGTTCGACACAGAGTGTTGGCTTCCTTCACAGCAGAGCGTTGCTCGGCGAGTTCCGCCAACTGGGATTCGAGGGCTTCCAACCGCTGCGACCATTCCAGTTGCTGCTCTCGCCCGCGAGCTTGCTCTTTGGCGAACTCGGCCCGTTCGTGATCCAGTTGGTCACGTTCTGCTTGAAGGAGCTGAAGCACCTGCTCGTAGTCCGGCCGCACCGAGCCTGGCAATGAGTTGGCCGGCACGAGGGGTTGCGGCAAAGCGGCGCGGGCTTCGGTTTCCTGTTGTCGGAGAAGCTGTTCGTTGAGGTCGGCTTCTCGTTCGTGCAGCATCTGCACTTGGTTTTGCAGGTCGCCCAGCAGTTTGGAAATGTGCTGTGTGAGCCGTTCGTGCGATTCCTCGTCGGTGCTGCTGGCCGTTTCGCGGAGTAGTTCGCTGATGAGATCCGACTCCGGTTGAGTGTCTCGCCCCGATTTGTCGATCGCTCGCTTGAGCCGCAGGACATCATCGACATGACTGGTATCGGCCGCGTCGCGATCCACCAATTTGGCGTACAGCAATTCCTCGGCGGAGGCGAGACGCAAGCGAAAATCAAACGGGCCGAGCGAGACGCGATCGCCGGGGATCAGTTCGCGGGGTTCACTCACGAGCCGGTCATTGAGCCACGTCGTCTCGGCCGCCCATTCGGTCAACATCGTTTGCCGGCCGACGATCTCAATGACGCAGTGTTCCGGTTGCACGAGGTCCGATTGCGTCAGCCGAATCGCGCAGTTCTCGGCCGAACCGATCGCACAGCGCAAGCCCGGCACGAGCAGCACCGGCTCCAACTCCAGATGCCCCTGCATCGGTTGCAGAACCAGCAGGTCTTTCGGCAGTCGCAGCGTCAGCGGTTCGACAGCGGGATTCACAGAGTGCCTTTCTTTCAGACGTGCTCGCGAATGCTCGTTGAACGGCAAGCCGAAGGTGTCGGCGTTTCTCCGTCGGTGATCGACGCCTCTGGCCTGCCGCTCAACAACAGACGCATGGCGGCGCGAGGCCGAATGGCCTGAGTGCATCTTGCTCGGAAATCCGCGATCCGCAAATTGGGCTGGCCGGAGAACAACCAACTGGCGACCCGCCGTAGCGATCGCGCGGATTGTTCCGGGATCGTCAGTGACCACGTCGGCGCGAATCCTTTCGTCTCGACTTGGAGGCCGATATACCTCGCGCGGTGTCGAGCAAGTCGTACTACTAGTTCTCAGATTCTTGTCGGCGTGCGCGCATTGTGGCGCGACGCTCCGCGTCGCGACTCTCGACGCGGAGCGTCGAGCCACATTACGGCTTCGCCGCGACGTTTAACCGCAAGCCGGAGGCGTGCGTTCCGGACGTCGCGGACGCCTCCGGCTTGCGGTTAAACGATCGCGCCAAACGTCTCAATAGATAATGGCCGCGTGACGCATAAACATCACCGACCCTGGTCCGTGGCTAGCGCCATCGGCTGACAAGGCGCGGCTCTTCGACGGAGTTTGATCGTGGGAAATGATGCCAGTTCGGTGCAGGTGAATCTCGGCGAGCGGAGTTATGAAATCCGCATCGTCAGCGGCGGGTTGGCGGAGTTGCCCGCACTGCTGCCCAGTTGGCTCGACCGCAGCCTGTATCGCGCGGGGAGTTCGCAACACGCGCATCTCGTCACGGATCGCAACGTGCGACGACATGCCGACGTGGTTCGCGAAGGACTGACTCGCACCGGTTGGACGTGCGGACTGACGGAACTGGAACCGGGCGAGAAGACGAAGTCGATCAGCCATCTGTCGCGGCTGTGGGACGATCTGATTGCGGCGAAGGCGGATCGACGCACAGTGCTGATCGCGGTGGGTGGAGGAGTCGTCGGCGACTTGGCTGGATTCGCGGCCTCTTCGTTCGTGCGTGGGCTGCCGTTCGTGCAAGTGCCGACCACGTTGCTCGCGGACGTGGATAGCTCGGTTGGCGGAAAGACGGGAATCAATCATCCCGCCGCGAAGAATATGTTGGGAGCCTTTCATCAGCCGATTGGCGTGCTGATCGACACGGCCGTCCTCGACACTCTGCCGCCGCGCGAGTTCTCCGCCGGCATGGCCGAGGTCGTCAAATACGGAGTGATCCTCGACGCGGACTTCTTCGCGTTCCTCGAACAGCGAGCCGATGCGATCAATCGCCGCGATCCGAGTCTGCTGCGGCAAGTCATCGCTCGCTGTTGCCGACTGAAAGCAGACGTCGTCGAGAAAGACGAATTCGAGCGCACTGGTTTACGAGCGGTCCTCAATTACGGTCACACATTCGGCCATGCCTTCGAGGCATTGGCCGGCTACGGCGAGTTGTTGCACGGCGAAGCGGTCGCCATCGGGATGTGGTACGCCAGCCGACTGGCGGAGCGGCTCGGTTTCATCGACTCCGCATCGACGCGCCGCCAGGACGAATTGCTACGAGGCTTCGGCCTACCGACGCGACTCCCACCCGATTGGCCGCACTCCGACGATGCGGTCATCGAACGAATGCGGCTCGACAAGAAAACAGTCGGCGGCCAACTGCGATTCGTGTTGCCCAAACGAATCGGCCACGTCGAGGTTATCAGCGATGTGCCGGAAGCCGACGTCCACGCGGTGCTGCTCTAAAAATCGCTTAACGGCGAGCCAGATCCAGAAATCGGATCGCCCTTTCCGACATGCCTCGCTCGTTAGCCAGGTGGTGTAGCCAGACGACGAAACCGGTTTGCGGATGAAAGTGCAGTTCGTGCAGAGCACGCTGAGCCCGGTTGCCGACCTTCATCGCGTACTGGTCGGCGGGGAGTTGGAAAAACGTGTGGAGTTGAAAGCTCGTCGCGCCTCGGCAGAGATATTCGACGGCCATGCGACCTGTCGTGATGTTCCCAGTCGCCGACCACGGCAGAGCGGACAACCCCGTCCGATTCGGCAACCACTGGTCGAGCACTCGCAAGTTGCGGTCGCTCAGGTCCGGCCCACCAAACGCGACGCCGCGCTGACCGTCGAACTCACGCTGTGGATCGAACAGTCGATTCGCGTAGACGAAGAAGTCCGGCCGATCCGGGCCGACATCGTGAATGGCATCCAGCATCTCCACCTGGAAGCGATCGTCGAAGAGCGCGTTGAACATCTTCAGCCCGACTCGCAGTGGCTGTGAGAATTTTGAGCCGCGACCGTGAGGGAGCGGTGGCTGATTGGGAATTGGAACCGCTCCCTGACAGTCGCGGCTCAAATCGTCGAGGCCGTGGCGCTCGGCGGGTTGAGCCGATTCGCGCATCAGCTTCGGGACGACTCGCAGCCATTCGAGGATCTTCGCTTGCACGGCCGACCGATCGCAGCCGGCCAGCGTCGGACTGAAGTCCTTTTCGATTGGCATCGGACTGCCGTTCGGTTGCCACGCTTCGAGCAATCGTCGCGTGGTGAATTCGTATTCGCCGCGCCGCCAGTCGAGTTCGTTCGGTGAGGGGAGGTGGTACTTGCACGAGGGGACGATCAGCGTGCCGGTGCCGTCGGCAATTCGTCGCGCATCGCGAATCAACTGCAAGTACGCCTCGAACGACTGCCACCAACCGCGGCCTTTCCAAGTTATCGTCCAACCGTGCTCTCCCGATTGCCCGACAATCGGCTCGGTCACCATGCGGGCTTCGGGGATCGCCCACGCGGCCATCGACTGGTCGCCGTGTTCATCCTGCGCGATGACCGTCTTCAGAACGACAAATCCCAAACCGGCGGCAACGTCTTCTTCGACTTGCCGAGCGGTCATCGACAACTGCCCCGACGCCTTGCCCCACGGATTCTTAAGCGTGATCCCGGCATACTCGGCCGTCATGTCGAGGGCGTACTCACCGAGCAGGTAGTGTTCGAGAGATGCCGGGAGGCCAGACAACGCGAATCGTTCGTAGTCGCGCTGCACGGCGCGGCGGACGGTCTGCGGCGCGGCGATCGGTTCGGAATGTTCGAGACGCGACATGATTGTCGCCTGGGTTTGTAAAACGGTATGACGGCTTTCGGCGATCGGCTGTCGGCATTCGGCCGGAGTTGTCCCAACCACCCGCGGCGATCGCCTGGCGGTTCACACTAAGTCCAGTTTGCGATGCCTTCGCTGGGGTGGAGCGTTGCACTTCGCACAGATGCCGTAGACCTCAAGCCGATGTCCGCTCTTGTTGAAGCGGTGGTCGTTGCAAATTTTGTCCACGATCTCGGAGATGGCTTCGTTGGTGAACTCGATCAGTTCGCCGCACTTGGCACAGATCAGGTGGTCGTGCTGAGGGTATCCGTAATCATGCTCGTAGACTTCGCTGCCATTGGGGCGGGCGACTTTGCGGAGCAGGCCGGCATCTTCCAACAGCTTGAGCGCGCGATAGACGGTTGCTCGGCTGACTCGCCGCCCGGTTTTGTCCCGCGCGACGCGAGCGATCAGATCCTCCGCGTCGAAATGTTCGTGCTTGGCGAAAACTTCTTCGACGATGATCGACCGCTCGCGAGTCAGCCGCTCCCCCTTCGTCAGCAGGAACTCACGAAACTTTTCGAGCGGAGTCAATTCGCCCACAAGTCACCTCACGCTTCCAGGTCGATGCCGTTGCTCTGGAACATTTTCAGCATCGCGGCTTCGAGCTTGGCATCCGTGTCATAGGTGCCGGCGTCGATCTCCCCTTTGATGCGGGCCAAGCGTTCGGCTCGTTGGGACGCGTCAGTCGCCTCGGTGAGCTTGCCCAACAACTGGCCGGCGGCGGAGAGCTCGACTTCGTCTTGCGGCACTTCCAGGGGAGGCTTGCTCGCGGCGGCGGTGGGGCCGGTCGCGGGACGTGCTCCTTGAATGGGAGTGGCGTTCGACACAAAACCAGGGCCTCGGACTTCCATGTCATTCCTCCTTGAAGGAGTGGCTGGTGGGGATTTCTGACGGCGACGACGGGCGGAACGGGCATCATCTTTTTCGGGTGGCTCCGTCCGTTCGGCGTCTTCGCCGTTGGGATTATGGGCCGGATGATACCGGAGATTGGAAAAACGGTTCAACGGGGCTTCGCTCGCTCCCGGTTCTGTCGGCTCCGACTCAAACGTCATGGCGAATCCTCAAAGCTGGCGGAGGCGGGCGGGCGGGACAGGTCTAGGTCGCGACATTCCGTGCGAATCGTTCCGCTTCCCGCGGACATGACCCGGCCACTGCCTCACCAAGGAGGTATCGACTCCGGCAATTTCCGCCGATGAGTCGCCGACTCACGATCTTGGCAAACTGTGACGGCGGGCGGTTCGTCGCACAGCTTCTGCCGATTACGCCGCAATCCGTAGCTCAGGCGGCCCGCCTGAGTCGCATTGCCATTGGCGACGCCGATGCAGGCGGCCCGCCTGCACTACGAGCGGCGACGTTGACGGTGATACTTCAGTCCGGGCAGAAAGAAACTCAGACCTGACGTCACTCCAAACAGGGCGATCCGCAAATCGGGAATCGGCCACAGGGGGATCAGTGCCATCACCCCACCCGTCAGGAACATCGCGACCGCCTGGAAATAGAACCGGCCGGAGAGGATCGCCGCTTTGACCAAAAACACCATCCCGCCGATCAGCCCCAGCACCGGTGAGAGGGACAACACGTCCAAGCCCAGCGTCCACTCGACAACATACAAGCCGCTGCTGGCGATCATGCTGCCGGCCCAAGTGTGAGCGATCTGACGTTCGACAAAAGTGATCGGGCCGGCTCGGCGACGGAGGCTCCAGAAGCACGCGGCCCAGATCCCCAGCAGCACGATCCACAAACCGGGATACACCCAATGTGACTTCACGCCAGAGAGCAGCAACACATTGGTCAACATGCTCATTGAGAAGACCACCAAGGCGTGCCACATCCAGAGCAGCCCCCAGTTTTGCAAGACGACCGCGTGATGAGTCTCGCGAAAGGCTCGGCTCAGAATCTGCGAAAAGTGACCGGACCGAGCCGAGATCGTTTCATGAGCCAAGAACGCTTGCAGATCATCGCCGAGCGCATCGGCCGAGACATACCGCAAGTCGCTGGGCTTTTGCAGACACTTCAGGGCGATGAGTTCCAGATCGGGATCGGCTTGCGGATTGAGCAGGCGTGGCGGGACCGGGTCTTGTTCGAGCACCAACAGGATCGTGTCCACCGCCGAGGCCGCTTGAAACGGAGGTCGGCCGGTGATCATCGCGAACAGAATTGCTCCGAGGCTGTAGACATCGCTGCCCGGCCCGACCTCTCCGCGCTGACCGGCCGCTTGTTCAGGAGCCATGTAGCTGGGCGTGCCGAGGATTGCTCCAGTCGCGGTCAAGCCGGTGATCTCACGATCGGAAGACACCCCGGTTTGGAGCTGCTTCGCCAGTCCAAAGTCCGTGACATAGGGACGGCCTTCGTGATCAATCAAAATGTTGGACGGCTTGAGATCGCGATGCAGGATGCCAAGCCGATGTGCGGCAGCGACGGCTCGACAGATCGGAACGAGCAACTCGGCCGCCTCGCGCGCCGGGAGCGGGCCGTCGGACAATCGCTTCGCGAGCGTTGTCCCTTCAATCAACGGCATGATGAAGAACGGCTGGCCGTCGAGTTCCCCGACTTCATGCACCGAGACCACATGCGGATGCTTGAGCTTTGCGGCCGCTTCGGCTTCAGCTCGAAAGCGAGACAGATCCGTCGCGGAGGCCAGTCGGCCGGGCAAGATCATCTTCAGCGCGACGACGCGGTTGAGGCTGAGTTGCTTGGCACGATAGACGACTCCCATCCCACCGCGACCGATTTCTTCGAGCAACTCGAAATCGCCGATGCGTCGCGGTGTGGCGCACGCGGCTCGCGTGCGAGGATCGTCATATTGCTCTGATTCAGCCAAGCCGTCTGAGCGACGCGTAAAGCTCCCAAAGTCCTCGGCGATCATCGCGGTCGCCCACAGCTCGCGCAGCTCCGTTTCGAGATCGGGATGCTCGCGTGTGACGGCGGCGAAATCCGGCATCCGGCCATCGCGCGATGACGCGACGAGCCGTTCGAGCAGAGCAAACAACAATTCATCGCGGTCTTCGGGCACGGCACAATGAGCCTTCGCTAAAGCTCAGCCGCCGAGGCCGGCACGGGTGACGTTGAGTCATGAGATACCGCAATGGCAGCCCCCATCGGCTGCAGCGTTTTGTTCGGCTCTGTTTTGCGCGGCGGATAAGAGACGAACTTTAGCCCGCTCAATTTCTCTTGTTCCTTGATATCTCGGAAGATCGCATCAAGGTCGTAATTGAACATCGTCGCGTGGGCGTCTCGAACCCGCCGAACCTCATCGACAATGGAATCGTTCATGACTTTGCCTCCAAAAGTTCCCACGTCGTGTGTCCCACCATTCGTGCGTTGTCTGCTGATGACCAGCGACGACCACGTCGCGACTGGGACGGGCAGTCAAATAGCTCACAAAGGTCGTTTCGATGTAAACGCGTTCCATCGTCACTCATCTCACACCAATTCGTGAATCGGTTTCGTGCCGGCATCGACGAGGTAATGCGGGCGGCCTTGGAAGTCTTGAACTGTCGTGTTCGTGCCGTCGATGCCCAAGTGCTGATACAGCGTGGCGAAGACTTCTTGGAACGTGACCGGGCGATCGACCGCTTCGCCCGCGATCTTGTCGGTGGCTCCGATGACTTGGCCCGCTTTGATGCTGCCGCCAGCCAGCAGAGCGCACGCGACGCGCGGCCAGTGATCGCGACCAACTTGCTTGCTGATGACCGGAGTCCGACCGAACTCGCCCCAGACCACAACCAGCGTGTCATCTAGCATCCCGCGGACTTGCAGATCATCGACCAGCGTGGTGATCGCGTTGTCGAAGATCGGGAAGTCTTCTTTCTCCCGATTGAAGATCGTGTTGTACGAACCGCCGTGCCAATCCCACTTGCTGTAGTTGAGCGTCACGACTCGCACACCCGCTTCGATCAATCGTCTCGCCATGAGCAGGCTCTGCGGGACTCGCGGCGCGCCGTTGCCGTCGATCATGTTTTTCGTGTCTCCAGTCCCGTAGCGAGCAACGATCCGCGGGTCTTCTTTCGAGAGATCGAGTGCCTCGGCCAATCGCGACGAAGTCAGCAGGTCCATTGCCTGCCGAGTGAACGTGTCGAGACCGTCCATCATTCCCTTCGCATCGACGTTGCGGCGGAAGCGATCGACGCTCGCCAACAGCGCCTTGCGATCACCCAGCCGCTCCGGCGTCACGCCGTTGAGCACCATGTCATCGCGCGTCGAACCGAGCGGCCGAAAACCAGATTGACCCACTCCGAGGAACCCCGGTCCCGGCTCGTTGTACGGCCCGTGAGTGCATGTGTAGCAGAGGCTGACATACGGCGGCGTCGCGGGATCGACCGGGCCTTGAACCTTCGAGACCGTCGATCCGAACTGCGGCCAACCTCCGGTCGGGATCCCCGCACCGCGCGGCGGACGACCGGTGAAGCACTGCGTTGCATCGTGCTCGGCCTGAGCACCCACCAGCGAGCGGATCGGTACAAAGCGATCCATCATCGTGGCCATCTTCGGCAGCAGTTCGCCGATCTCGATGCCAGGCACATTCGTCGCGATCGGCTTCCAGGGACCGGCGATCTCCGACGGCGCGAAAGGCTTCAAATCGAATAGGTCCTGATGAGGAGGGCCACCAACTAAATAGATCATCAAAACCGACTTCGGCCGCTTGGCCGTTGATCCTGCATTTGCGTCAGCCGCCAGCAACTGCGACAGCGTCAATCCGCCCCAGCCCAGTCCTCCGATCCGCAGAAAATTGCGACGCGACAAACCATCGCAGAACTTTTGGTCATCCGACTGTCCGAGAAGCGTCAGCATGTTTTCTACTTCCTGTTCAGAATTGCCAGGGCGGTTTCTGCCTCGCGCGATCGGAAACGAGGCAGGCGAGCGGGGCATCACTCAGAGGATCGGTCGAGGATCGTATCGGCCATGACTGATGCCACCAAGTTCGGTGTTTTGAAGTTGCGCTCTTTCGAACAAATTCGACCACGACACCAAGAATAAGGCCCGAATTCATTCGCTTCATTCCTTTGACCAGATTCCTTTGATTGGACTCCTGAAACACAGGTTCGCCCCATGAATCAAAGGAATCTGGTCAAAGGAATGATGCCCCGGCGAAGCTGTGATCGAGGAAGAAGTCAAAAGTCCAACGAATGAAGGGAGACGACGAATGTTTGAAGGGTCGTTCTCAGACATCTTCCCTTGCTTCATTCGTCGTCTCCCTTCATTCGTCGGGCCTTTCATCTGTTTGGCTTTCCGTTCGACTTCCTTCACTCGTTCGATTCCTCAATGCCGAGCACCGACCGCAATCGCCGGAGCGCTCGCAGGTATCTCATCCCCGCGGCGGGTTGCGAGAGGCCGAGTAGCTCGGCCACTTCGATATTGCCGAGTTGCTCACAATGCCGCATCAGCAGAATTTCGCGATCGATCTCGTCGAGCTGTTCGAGCGCGGTCAGGAATCGCTGTTCGATCTCGCGGCGAATCGAGGCGGCGGCGGGCGTCAGTTCCTGAGCGCTGACCTGAGCAAACAAATCGAACGCGGACGAGACATCGGCCCTCTGCTGCGCGGTCTGTTCGCGATCCACGCTGCGGCGTTGAGCGTGATGGCGGCGATGCACGTCGATCATTCGGTCTTTGGCCAGATGCCGCAGCCACAGATGAAAGGGCATCGAACCGTCCCGAATGAAATCGCTCAGCCGACCATGCGCTTCGAGCAAGACATCTTGGACGACATCGCTGGCATCGACTCGCTGAGCAACGGCGCGATCCAATCGAGCTTGCACCATTCGTCGCAAAGCGTCGCGATGCCGCTCCAGCAACTCGTTGATCGCGTCGGAATCTCCGGCTCGCGCGGCTTGCAACAATTGCTGAGTCTGTTCCGAATCGGGAAGCATGGTGCCTCAGCTTGGCCAAGAAGCTCGACAGCCCACGCCGCAGTCGCCAGAACGCGGGTTTGGCTAACCGGCATTCTGGCGAATGCGGCAACGATGAAGCGCAGTCGTGTTAGGAAATCGCCGCCACGGCCTCGGCTTCCGTGGGGAGCATCGGCCACAGCTTGTCCAGATGCGTGACTTCCAAGACTTCGCGGCAGTACGAAGTGAGGCCAGCCAACGCGAATTTGCCGCCCAATCCATTCACCCGATTCCACACTCGGAAGAGCACCTCAATGAACGACGAGCCGAAGAACTTGGTGTAGCGGAGGTCGATCACGATTTTCGGAGGGTCCGCCGCTTTGGCGGTCTCCAGCACGAAATCTCGCACTTGATCCAGCGTGAATTCGTCCAGCGTTTCAAACTGAGGGCCAAACGCAATCACCGTCACGTCGCCGCTTTTGTGAACATTCGGAGTCTTAGGGGAGACCATGATGGGCAGTCCGTTTCGCGCAAAGAGTCCGAACCAGAAGCGATTCGTGGGCGACGAACCATGTTTCAGAAGTCAAACGCTTCCTGCTCGTCGCGGGGAGCATCGTAATTTTGTGGATCACCTTGTCAACACGCTCTCGTCGTGCGAAACGTCGCCACGCTCGCCAGAGCGTGCCATCACAGAGCGCCCTTGCCGGTCAGCACGACGCTGACCGTCCGAAACAGGATTTTCAAGTCGTTCGCCAGGCAGCAATTCTGCAAGTACAAGAGGTCGAGCGCAACCTTCCGGCGAAACCCAGCGATGTCGTTGTCGTAGCCGTTGAGCACCTGAGCCAATCCGGTCAGTCCCGGCTGAATTCCCAGTCGCAACAGATAGTCGGGAACTTCTTGTGAAAGATGCTCGATGAATTCCGGCCGCTCCGGTCGAGGTCCGACCAACGACATCTCGCCACGGAGGACGTTCCACAATTGCGGCAGTTCATCCAGCCGCGACTTGCGGAGGAACCGGCCGATCGGAGTTACTCGCGGATCCCCTTTGGTGGCGAATTGTGCTCCGTTCTTTTCCGCGTCGATCCGCATCGTGCGAAATTTGTAGAGCACGAACGGCTTGCCGTAGCAGGTGGCCTGTCGGCGATCGTTCGATTGCTGACGGCGATTCCCGCCTGTGGTCGCCGAAGCCCCGCGTCGGTCGCGTGACGTGCGGAGATTCAAGCCCGTGCGAATCTGCCGGAACAGGACCGGCCCAGGTGACGTCAGCTTCACAGCCAGCGCGACCAGCAGCATCACCGGCGTGAGCAACACCAACATCACGACGGCACAAAACACATCCAGAGTCCGCTTCACGCGCCGAGTCCACAGGTCGATGCTGCGGAGATTCGTTTGTGGGCGTTCCAACTCTAGCCGAGTCAGCCAATCCGCCGGCGGCAGCTCGTCCGTATTCGCGTAGTCGGCCACGATCGCTGCGAGATCGGAG
This sequence comes from Planctomycetaceae bacterium, assembly GCA_046156195.1. GTDB lineage: Bacteria > Planctomycetota > Planctomycetia > Planctomycetales > Planctomycetaceae > SXKJ01. Next base: position 26,763 of record JBJXEX010000399.1, read on the forward strand.
TCCGCGGCAACAACAGAGTCCGAAGTGAAATGCGGTGCAGACATGAGGATGGTGTTCGTCTCGTTGAGAAGCATTTCCAAAATGTTTGAGAACCATACACGCTCCACCGGACGCCGCGAGCAAGCATTCTCGCCGACTCACACGGATCGCTCAGGCCGAGTCCGTTCGTTTGCAAAATGCCGACCCCTCTTGTCAAAGCGATCGCGTCAATCACACCACGGAGTTGCCAAACGGCAACATGGTTATTTCTTAAACATCGCGTCGCTGGGATTGCCTCGCGAGAGCAAGTACGCCAGCAGGTCTCGGACTTCGTCTTCGTTCAACGTCTTGAGCAAGTCCTTCGGCATCATCGAGACTTTTGATGGTTCGTTGGTTTCGATGTCGGACTTTTTGACCTCGACGGTCTTTGTGGCGTTCTCTGGATCAACCACGATCGTGATCGAGTCTTTCGATTCACTCACGATGCGGCCGGTGATGACTTTTCCCGCTTTGGTTTCGATGACCGACGCCTTGTATTGGTCGGAGATCACTTTGCTGGGATCGACGATGGCGTCGGTGAGGTCTTTCAGGTTGAAGCGGCCGGCGAGTTGGGTGAGGTCGGGGCCGGTGGCTCCGCCGTCGCCGCCGAAGCGGTGGCAGACGACGCAGCGGGCGGCCTTGTACATCTTCTCGCCGTTCTTGAAGTTGCGGGCTTTGAGGCCGTCACTCCCTAACGCGACGACTTGCTCAACGCTGTATTCCTTGCCGGGGCCGGTCGCCTTTGGCAGTTCGGGGATGACGTAGGGTTTGCGGACGCCGCTGGCTTCGATGGCGAGGCGTTCGGCGTCGGTGCAGTTGGCGAAGGCGTCGGCGTCGATGTTGGTCAGGTATTTTTGATAGCTGACTCCGCCGCTCCAGGTGCGAGCTTTGTTGAACCACGCGAAGTACGCCTTGCGGTCTTCGAGCGTCCAGCCGGTCTTCAGGTTCCGCAGGACGAAGGCGTAGTGGTACTGCTGCTGATCGGGCTGGTTGGCGAGCATCGCGGCGAAGGCTCCGCCGTAGCCTTTGTTGCGGCTGAGCAAATCGCCGACCGGCTGCTGCGAGGCGACTCGCTCTTGAGCCAGCACCGGCACCAATTTTTTGACGGCTCCCGGCGACTGGAAGTGAATCATCAGGATCGACAGCTCGCGGTTGACGAAGTCCGACTTCTGCGGGAACAGTTCGTCAAACTTCTTCGCCAGCGCGGCGCACGTCTCCTTGTCGGGATTGCCCAGCCGGATGAACGCGAGTTGGTAGGCTCGCAGCACGCCGAGTTGTTGGTCTTCGGTGAGTCTTGAAAAGTTGATTGCGCCAAGCCTGCCCAGAATTTTATGGAGCAGTTGCGGTTCTCCCTGCCGAGCTGCAGCAATGCAACCTTGAATGTCTATTTCGGACCAGTACCGATACTGCGAATTGGTGGAGTTCGCTCCGTCTGGGTTATTCTCAATGTTCGGCCACACGAATGACTCGATGATTGGAACCGGCAACCGCTCCAAGGCAATTCGCGCAGCATAGCGCATGAATCGATCGGTGTGGCCCAAGCTGTTCCGATAAAGGTCGGCAACTTGAACGGGGTCCGCGATGTGGGTATGCCACGCTTCAATTTCGCGCCGTCGCTCTCGAAGTTGCCCGTCGATCGTGGTCACAGGATTCTTCACATCGACCGGCGAAACATCGTCCTTGCCGACGTAGGTGACTCGGAACAACTCGGACTGAGCGCCTCGGCCGCCGATGGTGAAGTACAAGGCTCCGTCCTTCCCGACGGTGCAGTCGGTCAGCGGCAGCGGCGTGCGCGAGACGAACTCTTCCTTCGTCGCTTTGTAGCTGGAGCCGGACGGCTCCATGTGGATGGCGTGCATTGTGCCGTAGGTCCAATCGCAGATGAACAACGCCTTCTGATACTTGGCGGGGAACTTGGTGCCGTAACCGAACTCGACGCCGACGGGCGAGCCGGGGCCGATGTTGATCAGCTCCGGCAGGCTGTCGATGTAGTAGCTCGGCCACTTGCCGGTGCCGCTGCGCCAACCGAACTCGCTGCCGCTGGTCGCGTGGACGACTCGCGTCGGACGATGCCACGGCGAACCAAAGTCATATTCCATGTCGGCGTCGTAGGCGAACATCTCGCCATCCGCGTTGAACGCGAAGTCGAACTGGTTGCGATAGCCGGACGAGAACACCTCCCACGTCTTGCCGTCCGGGTCGATTTTGCAAATCCACCCGCCCGGCGCGAGCACCCCCGCGGCATGACCACTGGGATCCCAATAACGGGGCAACAACACATCTTCGTCCCAGTTGGGCATCAACCGCGACGAAAAACCTTCCGGCAGAGTCGCTCGCAGTTGCTCGGTGCGCTGCCCGCCCATCAATTGCGGTTCGGATTTGCGCGTGACCTCAAACGGCAACTTCGTGTGATTGCCCGCCGCGACGAACAGCGATTTTCCGTCGGGCGAGAGTCGAATCGCGTGCGGCCCGTGCTCGCCGCCGCCGGGGATGTCTTTCAGTTTCTCGACCTTGTCGAATTGATCGTCGCCGTCCGTGTCTTTGCAGCGATACAGCCCGCTCCCCGGCCCACCGTTACAGACGACATACAAGCTGTCGAATGCCCACAGCAGTCCCTGAGCGCCGGACATCTGCTTGCCTTCGTATTTGATGTCGAGGTGCTCGACTCTGGTCATGTTGATGTAGCCCAACTGGGGCGGAGTGACTCGGCAAAGGCCGAGATTCCCCTGATCGCTGACGATCAGCCGGCCTTTCGGATCGGTCGTCATGTTGACCCACGAGCCAAGTTTTTCTTTTGGCACGGTGAAGAGCTTCTCGACCTGAAAGCCGGGGAGCAGATTGAACAGGTCACGCGGCGTGCTGCTGTCGCTGCTGTTGGGGTCCACGAAGTTTTTGCCACCCGGATGACCGTCGAGCTTCGCAACGACTTTGGCTTTGGCCCATTCCTTGGCGTCCCGTTTCTCGGCGACTTCCCAAGAATCATCCGTGACAAGGTACTGTTCTTTTCTATCACGATCCCGCAGAGCCACCTTCGCGCAGAATCCGGCGATGCCACCTGCGTTGGTGATCTCCGCCTCGATGACATTCTCGCCCGGCTTGAGCAATCCCTTGATGTCGGAATCCACCGGAGTGTCCCATTCACTGCTCGACGCCACTTTCTGGCCGTTGACCCAGACGGTCATGGCGTTGTCACACGTCGCTCGCAGGAACGCGGACGATGACGTCCCGGTGAATGTCTTCCGCACGAAGTAATTCTTGTTCGCGTCCGCTCCCCAGATCCAACTGGGAGCTGGCCCGTCGGCAAAGACATTGGACTTCGGCTTATCGGTTTTCTCTTCGACCACCTTGCCGGCCGAGACCGCGATCTCCGGCTTCTGAGTGAAGTGCTTGCCGTCGGCCGATTCTTGGCCGAACGCGATCGTGGTCGAGAGGCACCAGACGGCCGCGAACAGCGACCACATTGAACGGCGGGACTGGGAGGCGGGCATCGAATTTGAACCTTTCGCAGAGGGGACTCGTGAAGCATCGCTGGCGAGTCAGGATGATGAACCGCACGCGGATAGTCGAGCACACGGGGCGTACATTTGCGCGGCTGGCTGGCTCGTCAATCCGTAATGTCAGGCTGAAGGGGCGGGTGTTCAAATTTCAAAATTGCCTCGGCAATTTTG
>JBJXEX010000008.1:0-9527 GCA_046156195.1 Planctomycetaceae bacterium
GGGATAGGCTTTTCTCGACGCGGTTCGCGGTTCCGTCATGGCGTTGCACTCCTTTGCTTGATGACGGTCTAACAGTAGTTGTTTTCCTCGGTTAGGTCAGGTCGACTTTTCGGATAGTCTCTAAGTCTGAATAAGACACGTTCAACGGAAAGGGATTACGTCACCGACTCCACCGTAAGACCGGCTGAGCGAGCGAAATCTACCAACGATCATTATGAATGGTAAGAAGCCGGGATGGCTCGTTCCCACGTTCCGGGTGTGAACGGTTTATTGCACCGCTCGGCTAAGCCAGGATTTCATGAATCGGCTTGCCGTGGTCGATGTCAAGCCGCTTGCGTCCCGGCACTTCGAGCTGCCGCGAGTCGAGGCCGAGTTGGTGCAGGATCGTGGCGTGGATGTCGGTGACGTAGTGCCGGGATTGATGTTATTTGTCGCGACCATCAGACAGAGCAAACTGCCAACCGCTGGCCGTTCGCTGGCCTCCCCAAGTTGCAAATTGACGAAGGAAGGTCAACCCGACCAAGCCCTCGACCTGCGGCGGTAAGGAAAGAGAAGTCGTGTCGGTGAGGATCGCAATCAGTGTCGCTTGGTAATTCAAATCAGGAATTCGGCAGGTCACCCATCCGCGGTCTTTCAGCCCTTGAAGGGCACCCGTTGTCTGTGTGGCCGGCAACGCCGCCCGAATCAAGTCGATGGCCGAATCGGGCAACACCAGACTGTTGGTTCCGGTGAACCCGGAATCGACCAGCAGTCGCAGCGAACGAAATGTCCCGTCCAACTTGAGCAGTTCGACGTCAACCACTTCCGCGTCCGCGAGGCTCAGGAAAAATACGGATGCCATATTCCAACTCACCGAATCACAGCCACGGAGGGAGGCGCGATGGGGACGACCATGCCATGCTGGGGATTGGAATCCCTGGCCCGCAACGCGGCGATGGCATCGTCTGGATTGTCAGCCACCGACACAATGTTGCCGTCCAACAACGCCACATAGTCACCTTCGTGGAATGTTTGGCCGTGCCACTCAAAGTCCCGGCACAATTCTTCCGCGATCCGCAGATTGCGTTCTTTCTCGTTGGTATTCATGCCAACCTCCAATTGTCGTTAGGCAGCTACGCCAGGATATCAAGAATCGGCTTGCCGTGGTCGATGTCGAGCCGCTTGCGTCCCGGCACTTCGAGCAGCCGCGAGTCGAGGCCGAGTTGGTGCAGGATCGTGGCGTGGATGTCGGTGACGTAGTGCCGGTTCTCGACGGCGTGGAAGCCGATCTCGTCGGTGGCTCCGTGAACGATCCCGCCTTGGATGCCGCCGCCGGCCATCCACACGGAGAAGCCGTAGATGTGATGATCGCGGCCGTCCGCCCCTTGGGTGCCCGGCGTCCGGCCGAACTCACTGGCGAACAACACCAGCGTCGAATCCAGCAGCCCGCGCTGCTTGAGATCCTTGAGCAATCCGGCGATCGGTTTGTCGACCGCCTTGAAGTTGCGCGAGTGATTGGCCTTTAAGCCGCCGTGAGCGTCCCAAACTCCCGCTCCGCCGGCTCCGTGCTGCACTTGGATGAACCGCACGCCCCGTTCGATGAACCGTCGCGTGGCGAGCATCTGCATTCCGAAATCGCGCGTCGCCGGATCGTCGAGGCCGTACAGCTCCTGCGTGGCTTTCGTCTCGACGCTGAAGTTCATGGTGTCGGGCACGGACGTCTGCATCCGAAACGCCAGCTCGTAGGCTTTGATCCGAGCCAGGAGCGCCGGGTCGTGCGGATACTCGACCGCCTTGAGCTGATTCAAGCGGCCGACAAGCTCGAAGCCGATCTGCTGTTCTTCGACGCTCAGGTCTTTCGCCGGCTTGCCATAGTCGAGCGGATTGTTGGGATCGACCCGCACCGGCACCGCATCGTGAGCCGGGCCGAGGTAGTGCCCGTCCTTCGCGTTCCAGTACTCGCGATTCCCCAGCGAGAGGAACTGCGGCAAGTTGTCATTCAGCGATCCGAGTCCGTAATGCACCCAAGCTCCGAGCGTCGGGTACTCACCGTCGAGCATGTGCCGGCCGGAGTGAAACTGCGTTTGAGCCCCGTGGTTGTCATCGGTCGTGAACATGGACCGCACGACCGCGATGTCGTCGATGCACTCGCCGACGTGCGGCACCCAATCGCTCAGCTCAATGCCGCTCTCGCCGTACTTCCGAAAACCGACCTGCAACGGATACAGCTTGTTCCGCTGCTGCCCGTTCGCGTCGTTGATGACCGTCACACGAGCCAGTTTGAGTTTCTCCGGATTCTGGACATCCTTGTGCGGCGTCTCGCTGATCGACATGCCGGCATATTTTGTGAGCTCCGGCTTTGGATCGAACGACTCCGCCTGCGAAACCCCTCCGTTCATAAACAACCACACAACGCTCTTGGCCTTGGGAGCAAAGTGCGGCTTCCCATCCGGCGGCCGCCAATCGGGAACCGCCTCGGCTCGCACGACACCGTCTTGAGCCAGCATCGCTCCGAGCGCAAGGCCGGTGAAGCCCATGCCGACGTCGGACAAGAAGTCTCGGCGATGAATGCCGCCGGGCGAGCAATCACAGCGTATTTGATTTCCGTCGGTCATGATGGTTTCCTCAAACGTCTGGTTGGGACCAGTCTTCCAAACTCAGTCCGTCAATCTGCTCGAAGTCAATTCGGTTTCGGGTAATCAAGGTCGCGTTGAATTCCAGGACGATCGCGGCAATCGACAAATCCAATTTCCCGGTCCGCCGATAAGTCTTTCGGAGTGCCTCGAATCGCTGCATGGCATCCGGCGAGAACGGCATCACGTCGAGTAATTTGAAATGCTGCACGGCTCGATACATGCCGGCGTAGGCACGAATCAATCTCTCCGAGTTGTTCGATTTGCGAAGTCGTGTGTACCACCCTGAAAGTTCCTCCTCAACCGTGATGATCGAGATCGCCACTTCGCTGCCGCGCTCGTTCACGCGACGGACAACCTCAGGGTTCCCCAGCATAAACAACGTGAAGTGGTCGGAGTCGAGGATGAACAACGCCTATTCCACCATCGCATCAAGTTCGCGATTCCGCTGTTCGCGATAGGCTTTCATGTGCTCAATGACTTCGGCATAGTCGGGATCGTCTTTGAACGCCCCGGCGATTCCCGGCCACGGGTTCGATGTCCTGCCGCTGCTTGACATCAGGTTGGGGATCCATGCGGTCTCGCCGTGTACAGGTACGTCCAGGTTCACAACTTCCTCGCCCGCGAACTGCGTCGCGAGTTGATCTCTGAGGGTTGCGAGCGCGGCGTCACGCGTCGGGCCAACAGCGCTCAGCAGCGGCGGTGACACCGTCTTGGCGCAGAAACCCGCGTCATTCAATTTTTGAATCACCACGGAAACTTGCATGACAGTTCCTCCTCAAATCGACGACCTCAACGGATCGTGACGAAATCGTTGTGATTCACCAAGGCGTGAATCAAGTTGATCCAGGCTTGGGCTTCGGGGGTCGGACGATTCTTGGCCTTGGCCGCGTTGGTGAGTCGAGTCAGGGCGTCGAGCAGCGTTGCGAACTCGGATTCGGTCGGTTCGGTCGACAGGACGGTCAAGAACGCGGATCGGATGAAGTCGCGATCGGAAGCGCTCGGCGTCGCGGCCGCGATACGCTGAGCAATCTTCTCGGCTAGGTGCAGCAGGATGTCACGCACGGTCTGAGCTTCCATGCGAATCGGATTCGCTCGCCAAAAGAATGGGAACGAAACTCGTGGCTTGGCGGCCTCATTTCTTGCCCGATTCCGGCAGCGTCTTGCGCTGCTTCGCCAGCTTGGAAATCTCATCGGGGGCGATTCTCGGAACTCCATTTTTCATCACCGCGCGAACTTTCCCCATATCGATCATCGCGCGGATTTCATTTTCCGGGATGCCCAGCAAAGCGGAGGCTTCACGAGCGGTCTTCATCGGGAGTGGCATGAGTTCAACTTCTCGTCAGGGAATCAGCCGCCAGCCAAGTCGAGCGGAACAACTCGATGGCGAGGCGGGACTCTATTCTCAGAGCGATCAAAAGAAAAACAATTTGGCGTCACCTCGATCAACTTCCAACCTCGATCAAGAAGTGTCATTGATTCCGATCTCACATCATTCTGCCCTTCCATCATTCTGCTCGCCGGAAGTCGGCAGAATGATCGGAGGGCAGAATGATGTGAGATCGCTTGGCATCTTCCCAATTGAAACTCGCCAATGTTTTGGTTGCGGCTCCGCCGGGCCAAGGGGCTTTCTTCGACTGAACGAATTCTACCTCTCGCGGTCTGCGACGCGTCGTACTACTAGTTGTCAGATTCTTGTCGGTGTGCGCGCATTGTGGCGCGACGCTCCGCGTCGCGATTCTCGACGCGGAGCGTCGAGCCACATTGCGGCTTCGCCACGATGTTTAACCCGGAGCCAACGGCGACGGCGTTGACGCTGCGTGTGCGTGCCGTCGCCGTTGGCTCCGGGTTCAACGAAATGTCTCATCAATGACCGCGTGAAGTCTCGCCTCAGGCGAACACGCCCCAAACCGGCTTGCCGTTCGCCGCCGGGAGCGGGCGGTTGAGTTTGTCTCGCAGTTCGGTCTCCGGGTCGATGCCCAGCGCGGCGAACAGCGTGGCGGCCAGATCGCCCAGCGGCACGGGATCGCGATCGGGATACGCTCCGTGCTTATCCGATTGCCCATGAACGTGACCGCGCTTCACGCCCCCGCCCGCCAGCAGCACCGTGTAGCAATGCGGCCAATGATCGCGGCTGATGTTCGCGTTGAGCTTCGGCGTGCGGCCGAACTCCCCCATCCAAACCACGAGCGTCGTGTCGAGCAACCCGCGCTGTTCCAGATCGTTGAGCAACACCGGCAGCGTGTGCTCGGTCATCGGCAAGTGCCGAGCCTTCAAGATCGGATACGCTCGTGTGTCGTTGAAGCCGTGCGTGTCCCAGCCGCCGGTGGTCGTGCTCTGACCGCCGATGCTCTCGTCGAAGTAGACGTTGACGAACTTCACCCCCGCCTCAACCAACCGCGTGGCGAGCAGGCAACTCTGACCGTAGGTCGTGCGACCGTAAGCCTCGCGTGTCTTCGCCGACTCACGCGCCAAGTCGAACGCATCGCGGACTCGCGACGACGAGAGCATCGCCAGCGCGCGGTCGTAGTATTCGTCGATGCCGCGAGCCACCGCCGAATGCTCCAGCAGTCCCGTTTGCTGGTTGATGATCCGCTGCATCTCGCGCCGATTTTGCAGTCGTTCGGCCGAGAGATTTGAGGGCAAGCTCAACTCCGGCAGTTTGAAGCCGGCCTCGTTCGGGTCCGCCGTGATCAGTAGCGGGTCATGCCGCTTGCCGAGAAAGCTGGCGTGCTGTCCCGGAGTAATCGACCCGTCGCGCAGGACCGTCGGCAGCGAGACGAACGTCGGCAGCGTCTCGGCATTCGGCCTGAGCTTGTCCACCACCGCGCCATACGCCGGGAACAGTTCAATGGAATCTTTCAAGCGGATGTCATCGACCGGCGGCGCGTACCCCGTCAGCGCGTGATACGCCGCCGAGTTGTGATTCTTCATCGAGTGAAACACGGTTCGGACCAGCGTCACCTTATCGAGCACCTTGGCCGTCTCAGGCAGATGCTCGCAGATGCGCACGCCCGGCACGGCCGAATCAATTGGCCCGAACAGACTGCGGATGCCTTCGGGAGCATCCGGCTTCAGATCCAGCGTATCACCGTGGCTCGGACCACCAAATTGATAGAGAAACAAAATGGACTTCGCTCGCCCCGCTCGCCGGCGAATCAGGGCGTTCTCTTCGGCCGCGAACAGCTTCGACAACGTCAGCCCCAAGCAGCCCGTCGCCCCGGCCGTCAGTGCGGCTCGGCGAGGCATCAGCGATGACGTGTGATTCCCCATGAGAGTTGTCCCAGTATGAGCCGTCTCGCCCGGTTCCGAAAGACAACGACCGTCCCACGCTTCCAATCAGCAAGCCACTTGATGAATCTCCTCACGTTCCGCCACGACTCGCAAGGCATGGGCCAGTCAGTGACGGGTTGACCATCAATGTGTCGCAAGCTGTCTGGGAAAGACGCTGTGGACCAAGTGATTCAGAAACTGATCGAACTGGTTCCGGCCTGGTGCGGGCGGGATCTCGTGGTGTCACCGCTCAGCGGCGGTCTCACCAACCACAACTATCGAATCGACGTTGCCGACGAAAGCTTTGTGCTCCGTATCGGTGGAGTGAACACCCGTTTGCTCGGCATCGACCGTGCCTGCGAGCACGCCTGCTCAATGGTGGCCGCCGCGTTGGGCATTGGGGCCGAGGTCTTCGCACATTTTCCGGAGCACAACGCTTTGGTGACGAGGTTCATTCCTGATCGACTCCTCTCCGCCAAAGACATTCAGCAGCCGGAGATCCTGAACCGTGTGATCACGTCGTTGCGGCGGTATCACGAAGGGCCGGCCGGTCTCGGTCGCTTTTCGCCGTTCGACACGGTCCGAAGTTATTTCGCTCAGGCTCAGCAATTCCGAGTCACTTTTCCGGGGACGATCCAACAAGCCATCGCCCTGATGACGAAGATTGAGGCGGAGGCTCACTGCCACGAGCCAGCCTGTCCGTGCCATAACGATCTTCTGGCGGCGAACTTCTTTGACGATGGGACGACCGTTCGCCTCATTGATTGGGAATACGCTGGCATGGGCGATCGGTTCTTCGACCTCGGTAACTTGGCGGTCAACAACCAGTTCGAGGAACCGCACGAGTTGGCTCTGTTGCAGCGTTACTTCGGCGAGGTCCGGCCCGATGATCTGCGACGGCTGCGGTTGATGCGGCTGGCCTCGGACCTGCGCGAGTCAATGTGGGGGTTCTTGCAAGCCGGCATCTCGACGCTCGACAGGGACTATGTCGAATACGGACGGCATCACCTGGATCGGTTCCTGACGGGCTACGCCGCGTTGAACGAACAACTCAAAGTTGACTGACACAGGTGGGCCGAACGCACTAACGTCGGGCGATTCGCCGTTCGTTAAACGTCACCCACCGAGGCCCGTGGCTAGCGCCATCGGCTCACAGCGCGAGAGAAAGAACGAAATGATTCCTACGGAAGCTCAAGTCGTGATCGTCGGCGGCGGCATTGCCGGAGCCAGCATCGCGTATCATCTGGCCAAGTTGGGCTGGCGAGACATCGTGGTGCTCGAACAAGGGGAACTCATCAGCGGCACGACGTCGCACGCTCCAGGACTGGTGGGGCAACTCCGATCCAGCGTGAGTCTCACGAAGCTGCTCATGGACAGCGTCGCGCTGTATCGCACGCTGAGTGTGAACGGCGAGCCGGGCTATTTCCCCGTGGGCAGCCTGCGCGTGGCCTCGTCCCAGGAGCGCTTCACGGAGCTTCAACGTCAGGCGGAGTTTGCTCAACGAGTCGGCCTGGAGGCACATCTGCTCAGCCCGGCGGAGGCGGCGGTGCAGTGTCCGCTGATGAGTCTCGATGGCGTAGAAGGGGCGTTGTTTGTCCCCAGCGACGGATCGGCGACAGCCACCCTTCTGGCGCGGAGTTTGATCGACGCAGCGCAGCGATCCGGTGTTTCGTTCCACCCCCACGTTCGCGTCCGCGCGATCGAAGCCCCCGATCGCCGCATTCGCGCGGTCGAGACGAACGAAGGCCGCATCGCGACGGAAACGCTGGTCGTCGCCGCCGGCATTTGGTCGCCGCTGGTCGCTCGCCTGGTGGGAGTCTCGCTCCCCCTGACTCCGATGCAGCATCAATACGTCGTGACGGCTCCGCTGCCTGAGCTGGCCGGACGGACGATCGCCAACCTGCGCGATCCGGACAAGCTGGTCTACTTGCGGCAGCGCGACGAGGCACTGATCATCGGAGGCTATGAGCGGAATCCACGGTTGTTCTCAGTGGAAACGATCCCAGACCGCAGCGATCCGACGGTGCAGACATTCGATGCCAGCCACTTCGAGCAACTCCGCAGCGCGGTGGCCCAACGCGTTCCCTGTCTGGCGACGGCGGAGTTGGCAAAAGGTGTCAACGGCCTGGAGTCATTCACACCCGACGGCGAGTTCTTGCTCGGCCCGTCGCGCGAGGTGCATGGCTTTTGGGCCGCGTGTGGTTTCTGTGCTCACGGCATCTCCGGTGCCGGTGGAGTCGGCAAGGCTCTTGCCGAGTGGATTGTCGTCGGCCAACCGAGTGTTGATCTCTCGGCCACGGCCCTGGAACGGTTCGGGCCGCAAGCCGCGGACCCGACCTTCATCAACCAAGGTGCGAGTCGAGTGTATGGCACCTACTATGACCTGCGGCGAGTAGAGCCGTGAGTCCCCAATTCTGAATCACGACCGGCCAGCCACGCAGTTCGGGCCGCTCATGCCGCAGGCGTTGCACTGCCCAGTTCGGAAGCCACACACAGACCATCTGAGCCATTGCGGAATTCCACAATCACCGACCGTTCGGCGAACTGCCTCCGAGCACGCAACAACTCCACTCGCCACCGCCGCTTCACTTGGCTTCCCGTTCGCCAAGGTTCATCGGAGCAGGGCAACGGCTGCACGAGAAACCGATACTCGGCGAACGAGGGCTGCCTGCGAGCCTGCGCCGGTCGCAGGAGGATGCCCAACCCGCCACCAATCTCCGCCGCCAACTGCAATCGCCGACACGCCTGCGGAGAGAGCCGGTCGACGTCACACACGACCGCCCCGATGCCGCGCGTTCGCAACGCTTGCTCCAATGACCACAACGCATCGAGCGGCTGCTCCGGCCGAATGAACACGGTCTTGCTCAAATCCATCGCGACTCCGCCGTGGCGGACAGCCGGAGCGTGCATTTCACGCCGGCTGTCGATCATCACCAGCAGGCTGTCACGCCACGCCTCATGGCTGGCCCACAACGCGAGGCCCGTTGATCCCGAGCCGCATCCCTCGGCCAGCCATTCCACGAAACAACCGCGTGGCCAACCGGGTTCGTTCAACAACCGTCCCAACGCGGGCAGACCGGTCGGCGCGAGCTCCGCTTCCGGCCCGGCGCGGAGCCGAGTCCGCTCGATCGCGCGGATGCGCTCCGACAACTCAGCGATGATCGGCCGCGTTCCCATCGTCAGTAACTCCGTGCCAATCCCACGAGCGCCCCCGAATCTCGACCATCGAGTCCCCTCGAACCCGCAGCCCCCAATACGTCTCCGGATCGGAGGCATCGCCGAGATCAATCTGTTCGTCGTCTTCTGAAAGTGGTTGCGCCGTCCGCATGTTGGTCCTACTCCCCGGGGATCGGCAGAGCGTAGCAACGCACCTGAGCCTTTTGAATCCAAATGGATTCAAAAGACGGCAGAGTCCGCCCTGCTTGCAAGTCGTCCCGTTGAGTCAGATACTTTTTCAACGCGACTTCGACGTCACTTCAAAGGCCGAAGTGGGGACTTCCTGCAAAACAGGTGTCAGAGACTATCCGAAAAGTCGACCTGACCTAACCGAGGAAAACAACTACTGTTAGACCGTCATCAAGCAAAGGAGTGCAACGCCATGACGGAACCGCGAACCGCGTCGAGAAAAGCCTATCCCAGCGA
>JBJXEX010000429.1:0-83877 GCA_046156195.1 Planctomycetaceae bacterium
CTCATTGGGAAGCTCCTTCTTCCAAACCGTCGATTCGTGACAAAACCGACGATGGATGAAGGACTTCCCTTTTCTTGGCAAGATCAATCCCTCCTTAACTTGATGCGTATGGGGTTGAGCGCAGCGACACCCCCGGAACACGATCGAACAATGATTTGACCCCAGCGGGGTCGCAGCCGAAATTGCTGGCATCCCGCTGGGATGCGATATCACTCGGCGTTCTCTTTTCCAATGCAGGCGCTCGGCGCGTGGCTGTCCGCGATCCTCTCAACTGGTCTCGCGTCGTTTTTTGCCTGTGACCTACAACCGGCGCATGGAAACGTCACTGCATCGCGAATTGAAACGACTCCTTTCGGGGAACGAGGAGTCCGAAGAGCAAACGCTCGCCGGCTATCGCATCGACGCGGTCGTCAACGGGCGACTGATCGAAGTGCAGGTGGCGTCGCTGTTCGCCATTCGGCGCAAGGTCGCCGATTTGCTCGAACAAGGTTTCGAGGTCACGGTCGTCAAACCCCTGACGGCTCGCAAGCAGATCGTTCGCCGTCAGCAGCGCGGAGGCGCGGAGATTTCACGTCGTTGGAGTCCGCGTCGCCAAGACTTTCCCGATGTCTTCGGCGAACTGGTGCATTTCATCGGCGCGTTCCCACATCCGAAACTGACGCTGGAACTGCTGCTGATCACCGAAGAAGAATTTCGGATCCCTCGCCCCAAGCGATGGCATCGCCAGCGAGACTTCACGATTGAGGATCGCTGCCTCATCAGCGTCGAAGACCGCCGCGTAATCCGCTCCTCCGAGGAATTACTCAATCTGTTTCCGCAGGCCGTCCAGCAACTCTGTTGCGGGGCACCCTTCACAACCGCCGACCTCGCGATCGCCGCCGACGTACCGCGCTGGTTGGCTCAGAAGATTGCGTTCTGCTTCCGCAAGTTGAACCTCTGGGAAACGGTTGGGAAGCAACAGCGAGCTTGGCTTTATCAGCCGATCAAGCCACGAGCCAAGCAGCGACGACCACGAACCATTCGCAAACGCTCCGCCTAATTCGACGATCGGGCTCGACTGCGCTGCGCGGGCCATCGATCCTCGCCGAGCGTCAAGGCAAATCGCGCAGGAAGATTCTGGCTCGATACTTCCCATTCTCCTTCCCGATTCGTGGATCGAGAAGTTCCAATGGTTTGAAGCAGCGCCGTAACCAACGGTGCCTCAGGTATTCGTTATCGGTGAGTACACGGCCGATTGGATTGGCCACATAAAGGAAGTCGCGATTTCGTATTTCCCAAGGGTCCACATGAATCCCACGGCTTGCTAGCGATTGAATGTCACTGGGAGTGAGCACGACTTCGGCAGCGGCTTCACGGAGCCCACGGCTTGTCAACGCGAGATAGGCTCCGACGTAAATGGCAAGCAACGCAAAAGCAGTCGTTGTCAGTAACAAACTCCTGGATTGCGACCAACGGTTTTTCGATTCGTGCGACATTCGCAGAGCCTTCGCTGGAATTGGTCGGGCAAGAGTGCCCAACCTCCGAAATCAGTCGCGGTACTCGCTCTCATCGGGCATGTCGTATCGGAAGGCGAGTTGCGGATCGGTGGTCGCCAAGAAAACAAATTGCGAATCAGTGCTGCGTGTCGCATCGACGACCAAGCCCTCCGCGAGCAATCCGTCGAGCGCTTCTGGCTTGAGCGATTCGCGCGGCCAGGCACGGAGATAGCGTCGTCCCGCAGGCCATTCGAACGACCACAAAGTGCGATACTTTTCTTGGACGTAGGGGTGCAGTTGGTCCGCAAGACCGAGCGGCAAGTGGGCCGCCTTGATGAGTTGTTGAATGTCGTTCAAGTCCTTGGCTCGTTGCTCGCTGCTCATGCCAGACGCCAGCTTCAATTCGATCAGCGAGGTCAAGCGGAGGTACTTTCGTCCGTCGATCACCTCGGCAACAGTGGCCGGATCTGGGAACGCCACGGGCTTGGGCTTGCCATCGCCGGGATAGCCACCGGAAACCAAGAACTCGACCTTCACTCCGAGTTCCGTGTCGCGCAAATGCTTGCTGCCGGAGAATGGCGGCAAGTAGCCACGACCCTCCAAATTGTCGTGAATCGTCTTTAGTCCCTCGCGAGTCACGAGAATATCCACATCCTCGGTGAACCGCCGAAAGCCATGCTGAAACAGGGCCATGCCGCCGACGATGGCATACGGGACGCCGAGTTCATCCAGTCGCTTGGCGATCCGACGCATGGCTTGCTGGACCGCACCTTTGTCTTCAAAGAACACACTCCCTTCGGTCAAGGCCCACCTCGAATTTTCGTTTAGGCGTTGTTCGTAGGGGATGAACTCCGAGTTTGGATCAACGACACCACGACGCTGTCGCATCTCTTCGAGAGCCTGTAATTCAAGAGCCGTGCTCATGTCAGTTCCTGTGGAAGTCGCCGAACGCCATGTTACGTTGCCGTCGCTTTGACCGTCCACGACCTTTTCTGGAATCGCCCATGATCTACGAACGCTCGACTCTCGCCGTCGCCATCTTCGCGATTTTTGTTGGCATCACGCTGGGCCTCAGCTTCTATCTGGGGCGGCGAGCGAAGTCGGCCAGCGGTTACTTCGCGGCCGGTGGTGGCATTCATTGGTTTGTGAACGGGATCGCGTTCGCGGGGGACTATCTCTCGGCGGCGAGCTTTCTGGGCATTTGCGGGATGATTGCGTTTTACGGGTACGACGGGTTTTTGTACTCGGTGGGGTATTTGGCGGGTTGGATTGTGGCGTTGTTCGTGGTGGCCGAGCCGCTCAAGCGGATGGAGCCGTCGTGATCCTGATCGTCACCACAATCTGAACTTTCTGTCGCTGATGCTGGCGTTGTTTGGGGGGACGGCGTCGTTGCCGCACATTCTCATCCGCTACTACACGGTCAAGGACCAGGCGAGTGCTCGGAAGAGCACGATCGTGGGGATCGCCAGCATCGGGTTCTTTTATGTGCTGACGCTGTACATCGGCCTGGGAGCCATGACCAGCGGAGCCTTGGACGTGACCAACAGCAACATGGCCGCTCCGCTGTTGGCCAAGAGTTTTTCTAACTGGCTGTTCGCCATCATCAGCGCGATTGCTTTTACGACCGTGCTGGGAACCGTCAGCGGCCTGATCATCGCCGCCAGCGGGGCCGTCGCCCACGATGTCTGCGGCACACTGCTGAAGATGCAAATGACCGACTACCAAAAAATCCGCATCGCCAAAATCGCGTCCGTGGTGGTCGGCCTCATCGCCATCGTGCTGGGCATCCTGTTCGAGAAAATGAACGTGAGCTATCTCGTCGGCTGGGCGTTCTCCGTGGCCGCGTCGGCCAACCTGCCGTCGCTGATCATGCTCATCTTCTGGAAAGGGACGACCAAGCAAGGGATCACCGCGGCGATCACCGTTGGGCTGATCTCGTCACTGAGCTGGATTCTTCTTTCCGCCGACACGTTCAAAGACGTGTATGGCATCGACCCCGCGAAGGCGCTCGTCCCATTCAGCCAACCGGGCATCGTGACGATCCCGCTGGGCTTCGCTGTGCTGATTGGCGTGTCGCTGCTGACGCGGAAGCGAGAAGCGGTCGCATCCGTGTAGCCCGTTCTCGTCGGGCATGTCGTACCGGAAACCGCGTTGCGAATCGGTGGTCGTCTAACTGCTCGCGCTGCGGTAGCTCTTGAGCGACCAGTTGAAGACCAGCCGAGCCGCAATCAGGCCAGCAACGGAGGACGTCAGTGCGATGAGTGGAAACTCCCACCCCGCGAACGGCTTCACGAGCAGTTCGGCCGGAACCGTGACGACCAATAGGATCGGCAGCAGATACGAGAAGGCGAATTGCAGGATTTCGCCCAACTCCCAAGCGTCGGAATTCACTCCGTTGTAAATGCTGCGGGGATAACGCGCGAAAATCGTGATATAGAACCAGAAGTCGTAGAGTCCTTGATTGCGACCCAGCCAGATGCTGGTGCTCGCGAGCAGAATCATCAGGCTATAGAAAAACGTCACGCCGACTCCGAGATAGATGACATACAGCCCCGCCTGCCAAGCCGCGATCGGCCGGCCCAGGCCGATCAAGGCATAAACCAACAGTCCGCCCGCCAGCAGAATCTGGTTGAACATCGCCAGGTCCATCTTCTCGAACGAGATCAGGAACTGCGTGTCGATCGGCTTGAGCAGCGCGAAGTCGAGATTGCCGCTGCGAATCAGCTCCGAGAAGTTCGCGCAGTTGGGCATGAAGAACGCCTCAACCAGCGCGTTGATGAGCATCCCGGTCGCCATGAACGCGAAGTATTCCGGCCGGGACCAATCGCCAATGTCTTTGACGTTTCGATAGATCACCTCGAACAGCGTCAGTTGCGCGGCGAACCAAAACGTCCGCGTCAGGATCGTGATGACGAAGTTGCCGCGAAACGTCAGCTCGCGAATGAGCGCGTTGCGGAAGAACATCAGCCAGACTCGGATGTAGTAACGCATAAGGCGGCAGGCCAAGTAACCCGAAGCGTCAGTGAAGGAGAGCGCTTCAACGAGCTGACAGAAAGGAGATCCGCGAAGCGTTCGCCCTCGCTGACTCTCTTTGAAGTTGCGCGCTTTGAACTTGGCTCCGCATCGTTTTGCCAATTGCTCAGGTTGTCTTCATTCCTTTGACCAGATTCCTTTGATTCAAGGGGCTTACCTGTGCCTGAGGGTTCCAATCAAAGGAATCTGGTCAAAGGAATGAAACGAATTACTTAGTCAGCAACTCGACGCCGCGCGTCCCGCCGCCGACTTCGCCGATGATCCACGACGAGAACGGGTACGCGGCGAGTCGCTCTCGCACCGCATCGACGACTTCCGGCGCGACGATCAGCGTGAAGCCGATCCCCATGTTGAAGACGCGGAACATCTCGGCTCGGTCGATGTTGCCGAGACCTTGTAGCCAATCGAACAGAGCCAACCGTTGCCACGAACCGGTGTCGATCCGCACTCGGACATTCTCTGGCAGGATGCGTTCGATGTTCTCTTCCAGGCCGCCGCCGGTGATGTGACACAGGCCGTGAATCGAACCGGCCGGAGCGGACTGCAACACATCGCGAACCGGGCGGACGTAGATGCGAGTCGGTTCGAGCAACGCCTCGCCGACGGTGCGTCCGAGTTCAGCGACGTGCGAATCGACGGTCAGCTTAGCGTGATCGAAGACCACTTTGCGGACCAGGCTGTAGCCGTTGGAATGAAAACCGGTTGAGGCCAGTCCGATCACTACGTCGCCGGGACGCACCGCTTTGCCGTCGATGATCTTCGCTCGATCGACAACCCCCACGCTGAAGCCCGCCATGTCGAAATCGCCGGTGGCATACATGTCCGGCATGATCGCCGTCTCGCCGCCGAGCAGAGCCGATTGACCTTCCAAACAGCCGGCCGAGACTCCCGCGACCAACGTGGCGATCAAGTCTGGATCGTCTTTACCGAGCGCCAAGTAATCGAGAAAGAACAGCGGCTCAGCCCCGACGCAGAGCACGTCGTTGACGCACATCGCGACCAAGTCGATGCCAACCGTGTCGAACTTCTTCGCGTGGATCGCGACCTTCAGCTTCGTGCCGACGCCGTCAGTCCCTGACGCGAGAACCGGGTCGATGTAGCGAGCAGCATCCAGCCGCAGCAGTCCCGCGAAGCCATCGGCGAGGTCAATCACACGCGGCGTGTGCGTGCGTTTCATCAGCGCCGGCAGCCGTGCCATCGCCTGGTTGTAGAGGCCGAGATCGACTCCGGCGGATTGATAGGTCAGTGAGGTCATGCCGAAGGTCGTCACAGAGAATTGGAAGCGGATGGAGGCGGCGGAATGTAGCGAGCGACCACTCCGAAAACGAACAAGCCCGGCAGCCAATTGGTCGCCGGGCTTAGAGCCGGGGCCAGGTGGTTGCTGCGAGCCGACTGAGCTACGGCAGGCCGATCAGCAGCGTGTCGAAGTCGAACGCGAACACCGCGAAGATGTCGGGGGCGGTCGCCGTCGCGGGGGTGTCGGTTCCGGTGATGTGGCCCGTGACTTTGTCGAAGATGTCGCTGTCGGAGGTGGATTCCCCGTTCTGGGTGTAGTTGTCACTTCCATCTTCGCCACGCAACTTGTCTTTGCCCGTCCCGCCGACGAGCGTATCGACGCCGCCACCTCCCAGGATCGTGTCGTCGCCGGCGTCACCCTTCAGCGTGTCGTTGCCGTTGCCGCCGCGAATCGCGTCGTTGCCAGTGCCACCGAGGACGGAATCACGTTTGGTACTCGTTCCGGCACTGGGGGCCGTGCCGGTGTCGATGACATCGTGGCCAGCACCGCCGTCGATCGTGTCGAAGCCGGCGTCGCCAAAGAGGAAGTCGTTGCCTCCCTGACCTTTGATGTTGTCATCGCCGTCACCACCGCGGATGACGTCGTCGCGATTGGCGACGCTTCCTGCCGCTCCCACTAACGTCGGGCCGGTGTAGGTGCCGCCATCAAGCGTGTCGTTGCCCGCTCCGCCAACGATCGAGTCCTTTCCGCTTCCACCGTTGACCGTCGAAGTCGAAGTCCCGCCATTGATTGTGTCACCCATCGCACCGCCGATGAGAGTGTCATCGCCGGCTCCGCCGGTCAGAACCACGCTGCCGAGTGTGAAGGCACTGGCGTCGATCGTCGTGCTCGCGGAGCCGGCGGTCAGTTGAGCCTTCTCGATGACGATCAGCACATCGCTGCCGATACCGACCAGACTGGTGTTCGTCAGCGTGGTCGAGATTCCAACGCCAGTCTCGATGACCGTGTCCAACAAGCCGCCACCACCATCCAAGGTGTCGTCGCCCAAACCGCCGGTGAGCTTATCGTTGCCAAGGCCGCCGATCAGCATGACCGAACCGGAGAAGCCCTTCGCCGACAGGGTGTCGTCCTTATCTCCGCCCGTGAGCACGACCAACTCAAATTCCTTGACCGCGTCGCTTCCCAGACTGCCGGTGAGGGACGAATTCGTCAGCGTGAAGGTGGTGATGGTGCTCAAAACGGTCTGCTTCTCGTTGAGTCGATCGGTATCGGCACCCCCTTCGAGAGTGTCCTTGCCCAGCTCGCCGCTGATCGTGTCATCGCCCGCCTGGCCGAGGACTTTGTCGTCGCCAGCTTGCCCATTGAGATCGTCGTTGTCGTTGCCCCCTTCGATCTGGTCGTTCTCGGTGCCGCCTCGGATCGTGTCGTTGCCGTCGTTGCCGAACAGTTTGTCGATGCCCGCACCGCCGTCGATCGAGTCCCCTTGGCTACCGCCGGTGAGGAAGTCGTCACCCGATGAGCCAACCAGTGTCACGCTGCCGGAGAAGCCGCTCGCGTTGAGTGTGTTGGCACTCGTTCCGCCCGTCAGTTTGGCAAGCTCGATGTTCGACACCGAGTCGGTTCCCAAGCCGCCGGTGAGATCGCTGTCGGTGAGCGTCATGTTGACGTTGCCCGATTCGATCAACGTGTCGATGTCGTTGCCGCCGTCGATCGTGTCGTTGCCCGTTCCGCCGGTGAGCTGATCGTCGCCGTCACCTCCGTTGAGTTCGTTGGCACCCGTTCCGCCGGTGAGCACATCGTTACCACCGCCGCCATTGAGGGTCGCGCTGAAGGTGCCGAAGCCCACCGCATTCAGGATGTCGTTGCCCGCACCGCCCGTCAGCGAGGCCGCTTCGATGCCAGTCAGCTTGTCGGAGCCGAGGCTGCCGGTCAGCGTGGTCGTGGTCACGGTGACCGTGCCGCTGAAACCATCCTCGACCACGACGTCGCTGAGTCCGGCACCGCCTCGCAAATCGTCGTTGCCCAGTCCGCCGGAGACCGAGTCCATCTCACCGGCGTTGCCGTCGAGAGTGTCGATGCCCGCTGCACCGCTGAGCGAATCGTTGTCTGCTCCGCCGTCCAGGAAGTCGTTCCCCGAACCACCGAACAAGAAGTCATCGCCACCGAGACCGAGCAGCGTCACATTGAAGTTCGCCCCGCTGGCATCGATCACGTTGCCGCTGCTGCCACCGGTCAGGATCGCCTTCTCGAAGCCGGCGATCAGGTCATTGCCGAAGCCCTCCAGCGTGGTTGCGGTCAGCGTCTGATCCACGTCGGCGGTTTGCAGGAGCACGTCGCCCCCGACCGTGCTGGAGATCACCGCCGTGTTGGAGCCGCCGTTGATGTCGTCGTTGCCGAGGCTGCCTTGAATGTTGTCGTCACCGCTGCCTCCGATGAGTGCGAAGAGGAGCGCGGTGGAGGTCGCCGCCGAAGCGTTGATGATGTCGTTGCCGGCTCCGCCGTCGATGGTGTGCAGGTCCGTGGCTCCGGAGATGTTGAACGTGTCCACCAGACTGCCGCCCACCAACTTCTCGAAGTTCGACAAGTTGATCGTCTTCGTCGCGACGTAATTCACGCTCGATCCGCTGGAGGTCCAGGTCGCGGTCGCGGCGAAGCCTAGGACCGAGTCGTTGCTATCCGAGCTGCCCACCAACGCATTGATACTGAGGAAGCTGGTCACTGCCGAGGCCACGCTGCCGTTGAATCCGTCCAGGCTGTTGACCGCCGAGAGCGTGAAGGCTTTCGACGCCGTGGCACTGGCGAAGTTCAGCGTATCGTTGCCGCCGCTGCCGTTGATCGTGCCGGAAATCGAGCCGCCATCCTGGAACAGGAAGTCGTCGGTGGAGCTTCCGCCCGTCAGATTCTGGAAGCCGCTGAATCCAATCGACCCCACCGTTCCGCTGTTGGTCCCGTCGATCGAGAAGATGTTCGCGGTGGTGGCCGTTGCGACCAGCGTATTCGAGGTCGCGGCATTGGCGAACACGTTTTCCAGGCTGCTCAGCGAGCTGATGTTGATCGTTTGGTTGCCGAGTTTGGCCGACAGGTCCAACGTGTCAGTGCCGTCCCCACCCGCGATCGTCCCGTTGACGCCGCCGTTCCCCTCCACGATGAATTCATCGTCGCCGTTGTTGCCGGCGAGGTTCACCGTCTGCGGAGCGCCGGTCATGCGAAAGACATCGTTGAACGCGCCGCCGTTGAGGTTCTCGAACGCACTGAAGGAAAGGAAGGTCGTGCCGTCATCCACCGTCGGGCCGGGGTTGCCGTAGCGGTTCGTGCCATCGACTTCCCATGCCGCGTTGTCATCCAGGCCGGTGAGCGAATCGAAGCCCGAACCGCCGCCAGTCAGCGTGTCGATGTTTTCGAAGGTGCCTCCCCCCAGCAGCGGTGTCGCGGTGCCGCCAAAGCCGTCCGGGGCATTCACCGTCAGGGCCACAGCCACGGTCGTCGTCAACGAGGAGAAGTTGATCGTGTCGGTCCCGGCACCGCCGTCGATGCCACCGGCCAATGTGGCACCGAGCGAGAACGTGAACGTGTCCTTGCCGCTGTCCGCACCGCCGCGCAACGAGCCAGTGCGTGCTCCCGAGATCGTGAACTCGTCGATGCCGGTGCCGCCGGTCAGCGTGTCGAAGCCAGAGAACGCCAGTTGGCGACCGTTGGCGAAATACATTTGCGTGGCACCGATGGTCCACGACGCAACCGCACCCGAGCCGATATCCAAACCCGTGAGTTGATCGGTCGTGGCCGACGAACTGCCGTTGATCGCGTTGATGTTGCGGAAGCCGCCGCCGATCACGCTTTCGTTGCCGTCGAAACCATCCGAAGCTCCGGTCCCCGTCAGCAAGACGTCGCGTGGACCGGTCATCGCGGTGAAGTTCAGAAGATCCGATCCCAAGCCGCCGTCGAGTACTCCGCTCAAGCTGCCGCTGTCGGTGAACGCGAACGTGTCCGCACCGCCGGAGCCGGTCAAGTTCTCGAATGATTGGAACACGGTGCTGCCAGCCACGCCGCTGTTCGACCCGGTGACGTTGAACGTGCTGCCGGTGATCAGTCCCGTCAGCGTGTCGTTGCCAGAGCCGCCGATCAGAGTTTCGATGCCGCTGAAGCGGTCCAGCGCGATGCTCACCGAGGTGCTGCCGAGGAAGCTGACCGTGTCGTTGCCCAAGCCGCCGACCAGCGAACCACCTAGCACGGCTCCATCCGCGAAGTTGAAGACGTCGTCGCCGCCACCACCGTTGAGGTTCACATTCTGCGAGCCGCTGATGTTGAACGTATCGACGTCGCTGCCACCATTGAGATTATCGATCTTCGAGAACGTCAGCGTGGCACCGGCGGCCGTGTAGATTCCCGTCGTGCTCGCCGTCCAATTGGCCGGCGCGGTCGGAAGGCCAACCAGAGTGTCGTTGCCGTTGCCGCCGACAATCGTCTCGATGCCCCGGAACGTCGGGGAGGACACGCTGTTGAGGGACGGTGTCAACGTCCCATCGAACCCGGACCCAGAGCTTGCGTTGATGGCGGTCAGAGTAATCGTCTGAGCGGAACTGGCCGACGTGACGGAGAGCGTGTCGTTACCTCCCATGCCATCGACCGTGCCACTCAAAATGGCTCCGTTATTGAGCTGGAACAGATCGGCCGCCGTGCTACCGACCAAGTCAAACGACTGATTACCGGTGACCAAAAAGTTGTTGCGCGCACCGGCCGCCGCCGACAATCGCTCGAAGCCAGAGAACTTAAGCGCGACCCCCGACTGGTCGATGTAACGGTATTGAGTCGGATTGCCGAGCACGCCCAACTCCCAGGTCGCATCGCGTCCCGTGATCCCCGTCAACGTGTCGCTAGGCGCGTTCTTCACCACGATCTCATTGATCCCGGTGTAGCCGCCGGTAATCGCCGTCTCCGAGCCAGCGTAGCCCGTGGCATCGGGAATTCCGGTCAACAGGAAATTGCGATCCGCCACGATCGCTGACAGGTCCAACTTATCCGAACCTGAGAAGCCATTCAGCGAACCTCGCAGCGAGCCAGACGCACCGAGTGTGAAGCTGTCGTCAAACGACGCGCTGCCGTTGACCGTCTCAAAGCGAGAGAACGTGAACGCGCCGCTGGTGTTGGTCAAAGTACCCGCATCCATCGCGTTGATGTTCCAGGCATTCACCTGATTGTGCCCGGTGATCGAGTCACTCGCGCTGTTGCCACCCGTTACTGACTCAATGGCCGAGATTCCGAACGTCCGCGTTGGCCCGGTCACCGTCACGATGCTTGTCGAGAAGTTGACGCTCACCGCCGAGTTGTAGGCCGCGAACGTCGCAGCATCCGTGGTTCCGCCACCACCGTTGATCGAACCGGACACAACGCGATTGTCCGCGAACTGGAACGTGTCCTGTCCCGCGCCACCAACGAGATGCTCGAAACTCGCGAACGGAATCGTTCCCACCGTTCCCGCGTTGTCACTCGTGATATCCCACAACGTGGTCGAGTCCGTGCCGCGCAACGTATCCGCTGCTGAAGCACTGCCGGTGAAGTTCTCGATGCTGCTGAAGCCATTCGCCAATCCGCCGTTGATCAAATTGGCGGACGAGTTCGACAGATTCACACTGACCGGTCCCGCGACCCCCGAATAGTTCAATGCGTCCAAGCCACTGCCGCCGCTGACCGTGCCGCTCACCGAACCCCCGGTGAACCGGAACGTGTCGGTGTTGGCGTTACCCGCCAGGTTTTCCATGCTTTGGAAACTAATCACCCCGGTGATGTTGCCGGTGCCAGCAGCCGGACCAGTCAGATTCCAATCATTGGCCAGAACCAGATTCGGTCCCGTGAGTGTGTCGGTCCCGGTGCCACCGATCAGAGTCTCGACCGCCGCGAATGAGAAGGTGCCGTTGGTATTCACCAACGATCCCGTCTGCGCGGCCGTGACACTCCAGCCGTTGACCAGATTGTGCCCGATCAGAGTGTCGTTTCCGGCTCCACCGACCACACTGTCGATGCCAGTGATCCCGCCGACCGCACCGCCGAAGACGTTCGTCGCCGAGCCAGTCATCAAGTTGACTGTCGCCGCATTGGCCGCCGTGTACGGCTGATAGCTTAGGCTATCCGAACTGCCGGTGCCGGCGTCGATGCGACCGGTGACGCCAAACGCGACTCCCGCCACTTCACCCAAACGGAAGGAGTCATTACCCGTCCCCCCCGTCAGGTTCTCGAACGAAGCGAAGTTCGTCACCAACGTGCCGTTGGTCAGTGTGCCGGTGTCGTTGGCGGTCGTGATCGCGAACGCGTTGACGGCGGAAACTCGCCCAAAGAGCGAATCGAACGTCCCCACCGGAGCACTTCCACCATTCACCGTCACCACGACCGTCGCCGCGAAGCCGCCATCCACGCTGGTCAAGCGCAGTGTGTCGGTGCCGTCGCCCGTGTTGATCGTCAAGCTGCCCCCCGCCACCGGGTTCGTGAACGTCACAATCTCGCTGGTCGGCGAGGCGACTGGTGTTGAAATCACATTCCGTCCCGCCGTCCCGCTGGCCACAAGCGTCACGTCGTCATTCACACCACTGAAGTTGAACGTGCGGTTCGTCGCCGTCAGCGTGTCGAGGATTGGTTCCAAGCCGACGTAGCTCACCGTGTGACTGCTGCCCGCCGCGGGGAAGTCATCGACGACGACAACAGTGCCGCTGCTCGAAGTGAAGAAGTTATGCGTGACCGAGGTCACCGTCCCGTTGATCAACTCCAGCGTATCGCTGCCGAGTCCGCTTCCGCCGTCGAAGACAACCCCCGTGGTTGAGACCGGATTGCCGAACGGAATCGGGCTGGCGTCACTGAGGCTGACGCTGCCGTTGTAGTCGATCG
The DNA here is from genome assembly GCA_046156195.1 of Planctomycetaceae bacterium. Classification (GTDB taxonomy): domain Bacteria; phylum Planctomycetota; class Planctomycetia; order Planctomycetales; family Planctomycetaceae; genus SXKJ01. The sequence continues at coordinate 12,619 of JBJXEX010000429.1, forward strand.
TCAGCTTGTTGCTGAATCCGTTTTCGGCCGTGATCACCACCTGGTTGACGGTGTTGGGGTTGTGGGCCGGCACCAGATCGACGGTCGAGCCGGTGCGGTAGACGTGCAGCCTGTTGTCCGTGTCGATCTTCAACGTGATGTCGTGCGCGGCAGCAGCCACGAAGTCCGCCGGGTTGACGATCATGTTTTCGACGATATCGACCAGATTGATCGTCACGGTCGCTTCATCGGCCAACCGGGCGATGGCCGGAGCATTGTCGGTCACGCGCACCATCAGGTTGAATTGCGGTGTGACCTCGAAGTTCAGCAGCGTCGGATCGGCGACCGTGATGACCCCCGTGTTCGCGTCGATCGCGAACGTGTTCCCCGTGTTGCCCCCCGTAATGCTAAACGTAAAGCCGTTGAAGAACGCTCCGGTATCGGACCCAACGATCGCTCCGCCCGTCAAAGCCGTCAGCGCGACCGAGTTCTCCGCCAACGTGCGAGTCTGATTATTGATGACCGGAGCACGGTTGAGTTGAATCGTCACGGTGCCGGGCGACGTGGAGGAAGTCCCCGTATCGTCGAAAGCGTTGTAGGTGATCGTGTCGGTATCCATGAGCGTCGGATGGCTACCCGCATTGATCGAGTAGGTGAACCGCCCGCCGGTTCCGGGGACGACCGGAGCCGCCTCAAACACCAACGTGCCGATGGCCCCGTTCGCCACGACCACCGCCGTGTTGAGCGACGAACCGACATCGTTGTCGGTGTCATTGGCCAGCACGCCGTTATCGAACGGTTCGGCCGGAGTCACGGTTCCCCGCGCATCGGTCGTGGTGATCGTGCCATTCACAAGACCGGCCGTTGGGCTGAACAGCGCCACTCCCAGTGCGAGCGCCGGATCGTAGGGAACCACATACAGATCATTGTTCGCGACCGGCGGATCGGGCACCTCGGTCACGTTGATCGTGAAGGTCTGCGAGCTGACGTTGTCGTGCGGCGACGGACTGGCCGTGCCGTCGTCGGTCGCGGTGATCGTGACCGTCGCAATACCGCTGGTGTTTCCCTGGATCGCGTAGATCAAATCGAAATTCGCACCATTGGCCACCAGCGTCGGCGGCGTGGTGAAAATCAGATTGCCGAATGTGATCAGCGTGCTGGCGGTCATCGTCACGGTCTGCGGGACGACTTCGTCCGCGGGGCCTTCCAAAATGCTGGTGACCAAATTGCTAATCGTTTGCGTCCCAACGGTGTCTTCCACAATCATCGTGCTGGTGCTGGTCAGCGTGAATGTTGGCTCGTCGTTGATCGGCGCGATCTGAATCGTGAACGTCAGCGCGGGCGAACTCGTGTTTTGGCTGGGTGCCGTACTGGAACCCGTATCGGTCACAGTCACATCGACCGTCACCGTGCCATTGGCATTCTGAGCCAACAAGTAGGTCAGATTGCCCGTCGCCGTGTTGATCACCGGCGTTCCGTTGAGCAATGCCGCTCCCGAAGTCACCGTGACGTTGTAGCTCACGATCGTCTGAATCTCGGTCGCACCCGGATCGCGATCATTGAAGTTGAACGCGAACCCGGCGACCGTTTGCAGAGTCGGAACGAGTCCCGACGCATCTTCATTGACGTTGATCACCGGCGAGAGAATCTGGAATGTTGGCGCATCATCCACGGCCGTGACATTGATCGTCAGCGACTGAGTAAAGGTGCGCGGAGCGGCCACACCGTTGGTCGTTCCGTTGTCGGTCGCGACGATACTGATCACCGCCGAGCCGTTGACGTCGGTGTCCGCCAGCGTGAAGGTGAGATTGCCCCCCGAATTGATCGTCGGCTGTCCGCCGACTGCGAACAACGCCGCGCCCGAGGTGATGCTGACCGCGAACGTCAGAGTCTGATTCACTTCATCATCCGCCGTCGCGGGACCGCCGAACGGATTCACAAAGCCCAGTCCCGCCGTCGCGATCGCTGCGGCCGATGTCCCTTCCAGAACATTGAACGTCGGGGCATCGTAGGTGAAGTTCGGAGCGTCGTTGACTTCGGTCACTCGGAACAGCACGACTTGCGTAATCGCGTCCTTCGGGGCGGGAGAAGTGATCGGAGGCGTGGGATCGATCCAGAAATTCCCCAGGTCGTTGACGTCAATCGTCAACCGCATGTCATCGAAGCCGGTGACTGGGTTGGCGATCCCATCGCCGTTGGGATTCACGAAGTCGGTGGTCGGAGTGTAAATCAAGCCATTCAGCGCGGCGTTGATTTCCGCCAGCGTGCCGCGAATCACGAGCGTGCCATTGGAACCGTCATAGTCTTCTCCGACGAATCCCGTCGTCAGCCCCAACGCCGCCGGTGTTCCCGGCAACGTCAAGGTTCCGCTGACAATCGCTCCGCCCAAAGTCGAGAGGCTGACCTGGAGATCCCCCGTCGGATTCAAGAAGGCGTCGGGGTCGCTAATCGTGATGACGTTGTTGAAGGCTGCGGAGAACGTCAGCGGCGTCTCTTCCGCCGTGGTCTGAATACCCGGAATGCCGATCACCGGCGGGTCGTTCGCGCCATCGGTGATGGTGATGGTGAACGCCGAGGTGCCGTTGAGCTGATTGGGTTGCAGGCGATTCCCCGCGATGTCGCGGATGCCGCCCGACGTGCCGAACAGGTTCCCGTCGACCAAGGTCGACATCGACACGCTGGCCGAAGTGGACGGAGTCAGCGAGCTGGTGATGCGCAGTTGCGGCACCGGTCGCGCGGCATAAGCGCCGCGGAATTCGAGGTCCGCAAAGGTGCCAGTCACCGAGAGCGGGCCACCGGTGACGAGCACGTCGCCGGCGACGATCGCCGTGAGGTTTTCCAACGCCGTTTGGATTTGGCCAGCCGTCGCGTTGTACGGCAAGGCTCCCACGCCCATCGCAGGCGTGGTTTCGCTGGAGAGAATCTGGAACATGTCCACGCCGGACTGGTGCGCTGCCGCCGTCGTTCCGCCGAAGCCACGGCCACCAGCGCGAATCGTGATGTTGTTGCCGACGATCGTCGCCACATCCATCAATTCATCATCCACACGCAGGATGTAGGTGCCCGCCGCATAGAGGCCGGGGGCGAATGTCCCCTGAACTCGTGCGGGATCGATCGTCAACGTCAGGGTCGAACTGTCGATGGTCGTCAGCAGCGTGGACGAGGCTCCCGGTTGATCGAACGTCAGCGTGAAGTTTCCGGCAATGGGGATGCCCGCCATGCCCAAGCGTTGCCGCTCGTTCTCTTGGCCCCGGTTCAGGAAGACGTTGTAAATGCTGTCCGGCTCGAAGGTGGTCAACGAGGTCAGGATCAACCGCTTGGTGTTGGAGTTGTACGCCAACTGGTAGTCCTCAAACGGAACTCCGTTGCGCGTCACGTTGACGAGCCGGTTGTGGCTCAACAGCGAGCCGCCGCTGTCCTTGGTGAATGCTCCCGCGGTGACGGACGCGTTATCCACGCCGACGCCGCCGACATCCAGCAGCGAGATTTGGAACTCGGTCAGCAGGACCGTCCCGTCGGTCGGCAAATCAACCGTGACGGAATTGGCCGCGTTGTTCAAATCGGTCAGCGTTGCCGTCTCGGAAAGGACCGTCGTGCCATTGTCCTGTGGCACGATCAATGTGGCCGTCGGCCCGTTGGGGTCGACCCGGTCGATGGCTCCACGATCCTTAAAGATGTTGGCACCGCCACCCGCGTTGGGTGTGCCATTGTCGTCCTTACGGGTCTGCCCGAATCGGTCGATGTCCGGTGCGAACAGATCCTGCTGCGGAATTCCCAACTGGGTGGTGATCTGCGTGTAAGGTGCCCGTGCCTGCAACGTGTTCAACGAGCTGTCGATTGCCAGATTCGGGCTGCCGGGCAGCACGCTGGCCGCCAGATAGAAGTTGCCCGTCGCCGCATTGACGAACAGCGGCGACCCCGCCGTATTGGCGGACGTCAGATTCTGACCATCATTGTTCGTGGCTCCGGTGATATCGGTCGTGTTGTTGTTGAAGTAAGTCGTTTGGACCTCGGTGCCCGCCGCTGCCGAGGACGCATCCACCGAGACGCCGGTCACTGTGTTGGCAACGAGGTTATTCAACAACGTCGGACTGACCGTGTTGCGGATCAAGATGCCGGTGCCCGTCCGCGTCGCTCCGCCGTAGACCGTGTTGTTCAGGATCTTGCCGATCGGCACGGCCGCGTTGGTCAGCGTGTCCGTGTTGTCGTTCTGGTAGCCGCTGAACTCGATGCCGACCGCGCCGAAGTTCGCGACCACGTTGTTGACGATCGAGGCGTGCGTCACCCAGCGATTGGTGTTGAGTACCGGGAACTGACGGATCGAACCGGGATACGGGAAGTTCGAGGGTGCTCCAGCCGCGTACACATCGCGACGCCCCTCTTCGACGATGATGCCGGTGCCGCTGACATCGCGTATGAAGTTCCCTTCGATGATGACCATGCCTTGTTCACGCTCGATGTTGTCGTCACCCAATCGAGCGGGGGCATTGGCCGGCGAACCAGGGATCGAAATGCTGTCGATGAAGGCCGCGTCGTCACCCACCACACCGGCGACGTTTTTCGAGTAGATCCACTGGAAGTTGTGTGTTCCGGCCGTGACTGGAACGGAGACCGCCACGAAGACCGGCGAAGTCGCTCCCGTCGCGGGAGTCGTGGCCAGCAAGGTGCCGCCGTCAAAGAATTGCAACGTGTTGCCGATCGCCCCATCCACGCGAGCGTAGTAAACGAGGTTTCCAGTCCCCGTCGCGAAGTTGGTCAACTGCGCGATCGACTGCTGGAACTGAGCGGTCAACACACCGGAGCGGAAGCTGGTCGTCGGCGATTGCGAGGCCACGTTCGACTTGAACCAAGCGGCGCTGCTGGGGAACGGGCTGGCGAACTGCAGGGCGTCCGGATTGAACTCGTCCGGGATGTCGAAGGTCTCGACAACGGGTGGTGCGATGGAAACCTCATCGATCACCAGCCGGTCGTTCGTGTCCAACTCAAAGCCGATCGAGACTTCATCGTCGTCTTGATCCACTTGGTTGCCGTACTCCGTGCCGCGACGGATCTCGAATTGATAAGCACCGGTGGTCGTCAGAAACATCGAAGCCAGCGGAGTGTCCGGTGAGTTGTCGATGTTGGCTCGGCCGCCCGCGAAGCCACCCGAATACAGATCGTCGAAATCGGTCTCGTTGAACCCGCGCGTGCCAGTGACCAGCTCACCGCGCTCCGCGAACCCAACGATGATGTCGTCGATGTAGAAGCCTTCGTCCGTGTTCAGGTCACCGCCCTGATCCGCGTCCGCTCCGTCGTTGTCGGTGAGCTGCCCCAGATCCTCGCCGTTGTTGGCTCCAATCAAACTGGAGTCGCCGATCTTTCCGAACGTCGAGAAGTCAAACCGGAACGCGACATTCGCCAGTCCGGCGTACCGCGAGAGATCGACACGGGCTTGCCGCCAAGCCGACGTATCGAACAACTCCTGCACCTGCTGCAGGTTCGTCGCGAGGCCGTAATCCTGCGTGGAAGAGTGCGAGAGAAACTGCGGCAGTTCCGATTCCAGAGCCTGGTTGTTGGTGGCGATCAATTCCCAGGTCGCGCCGCCGTTGCCCGAAGCGAAGACACGCGCGCTGTCGCGCATGACCTGGGTTCCGGCGGCGGCCTGAACATTGGGCGTGTCGAGGAAATAGTTGAAATACAGCGTCGGCTTGTCGCTCGCAGCGTAAGCCGACAGGTTGACCGTGTTCGTGCTCAACGAGCCGTAAGCACCGCCCGGCAGGTTGTAGTTGCTTCCGATCGCCGGGTTGCTCGCCAGATCTCGCTGGAACTCGTCGTCGAAGATTCCGTATTGAACGTCGCCGTCGGCGGACAACGTGGAGTAATTGAAGTAGTTCGTGTTCGCTCCGTCACCCCGGTACTCCTCAAGCCCGAAGTAGAAGCTGGCTCCCCCCTGTTGTTCGACTTGAATTCGCGTGTCGGTACCGCCCGTGACCATGCGCCCTTCCATATCGGGCCGGCGAGTATCGTCGAACGATTCATTGATCCCGTGCCCCGGATTATCGGGGGCACCGCGGCGCTCTGTCGGATGCCACAGGTTGAAGTCCAACGCCGAGAACGCCAAACCAGTCGGGTTATTGATGCCAGTCGCGATACTAAAATTGTCTGGCGTGCCGTCGCCAATCGTGCCGGTTGTCGCGACTTCGTAAACCCCCGTCACCAAGCCCGTCGGGTTGAGAGTCATGAGGTTGACGTCTTGATTCGCATACGGGCCGCCTGCAAACGTGACCCGCACCGGCGTTGCGGGACTCACTGTGCCCGGCAAATCCCCGCCTGTGACGATGACATTGTTGTTGGCGATGCTCAACAGATTCTCGAGGTGATCCTCGACGCTCTGCACCCCTTTGATCGTCTCTGTGATCGTGGGTGCCATCAGCACGTCGAGGCCACGACGAGTCTCCGTGGCCGTGACCCCTTGGTTTCCGTTTTCGAGGGTGGCGACCGTAAGGCTGGCTCCCGCCGGTGCCAAGCTGTTCGCCACGATTTGAAGCGCTGCGAAGTCAAAGTCCGCAGCGTTTCCTCCATTGAACACAATCGCGTACTGGTCGGTCGCCGTCTGAGTGACGGTCACGCTTGAGCCAACTCCTCGGACGGTGGCCACCAGAGAATCCAATCCCGCCTTGAGATTCGCTTCCATCGTGAGCGCCGTGGCGCTGTAAGTGATCGTTGGCGTGACAGGTCCAGCCGCACCAAACCGCAATGTGAAGCCACCACCGGTTGGCGCTCCCGTGAAGTTCAATTGCTGGCGTTCGTTGTTGGACACTCCCGCGTTGTTGACGGCAATCAACGCGACATCCTGGTCTTGCAGCGTTCCGATAAACGTCACTGTGTAGCCGGTATTGAGCAATGGCCCTGCCCCGGTCACCACGACGTTGCCAGCTCCAATGGATGGAAGAGCTTCCAAGGCGTTCTGAACGTCCAAAGCCGTTGCCGTCGAAATGTTGAGCGAACCGGTCGTGTTGCCGCCAAACGACAACGTGACGTCGCCGCTGCCTGTGAACGCCGGATTCGGCGTCAGGACCAGCCTCTGCTGTTCGTCGCCGATCAATTCTGAAGTGTCGATCGTCAACGTCGGCACGTCTCGCCAGCCGAAGCTGTCGTTCGTGGAGAAAGTCACCACGGCGGGAGTCGAGATCGTTTGCGACACTGGCCCGCCCGTCACCGTGACGCGGCCAGCCAAAGGAGCTAACGCGGTCAACGCGCTCTGAACGCTGCTGGCTCCCGATGCATTCGCGTTGAATTGGATTCCACTCGTCGTCTGAATTCGCGAAATCACGTCACCCGGATTGTGGGTGGCAATCGTCGTCCGGTTGGCTCCCCGAATGAGATTCCAAGTCGTCGTCGTCGGAGTGACTCCCATCTGAGTCACCCCAACCACCAAGAAGTCTTCCGATCCGATCCGAACTCGGAACGGCGCTGCCGGAGTGGCCACGGAGGGGAACGCCGTGGTGACGGTCGTATCTTGCAAATCCAGCGTCGCGTCCACGCGAGTGACGACGGTGTTCACGCTGTGCTGAGCCAAGTTGGTCGCGGCGAATCCGCGCGTCACGGTGAAGGTGGTCCCATCGACGATCGTCGCAAGCATCAGTTCGTTATCGACTCGCAACGTGACGACGTCGTTGACCGCGCCGAATGCCGTCGTGTCGTTGACCGTCAGCGTTGTCGATCCTGCCAAGTTGTTGATTAAAACGGTCACCGTCGTGGTCGCGACCGTATTGCTCAGCGAAGTGGCGAGATTCGAGGTTCGCAACTGGAAGACGTTGGCGTCGCTGCCATGAATTTCCGGTGCCGTGCCGTTGACCGCACGCTCAACGGTGAATGTGGCAAACGTGGCTCCAGGAACCGAGTTCGTGACCCGCATGATTTCTCCACCGACCTGAATCAGGAACGGTGTCGCGGGGAACGCAAACGTGTCGTCATCGTTATCAACCTGGAAACTGGTCGTCGTCAGTTGATCGTCGAAGCCATCGACGACGCTCGAAATCTCGGCGAAATCATCGACGTAGGTCAGCGTGAAGGTGCCGCCGTAGGAGGGGGTCAGCCCGGTATCAAACGTCTGCACTTCATTCCGAGAGACCGAGCCAGGGGCGTTGAACGCGATGGGATCGGTCGTCAATGGGCGACCAACGGCCCCCAGTCCCGTGTCGTCAAACGTCAGCGTGAAAGTGCCGGCGGTTGGTGCGACGCTCGCGGGATCAACGTGGATTTCTTGAACTTCGTTGTTCGTGTCGAAGGCGGTCACTCCGTTACCGTTGATATCCAGAGCCACCAGCGTTCCGGTCGAAGTGATCGCAAACAGCGTGTTATGAAACGCTCGATTAACCGAGCCGTCCGAGACGTTTTGCGGGCCAATCGACAAGCCTTGGAAGTTCGGGAAACCCAGCGGAGCAAAGTCTCGAACTACGGTGGCTTGTCCAGTTGCGTCGTTGATTCGCAAGAGCAAACCGGTATCGGTGACGCCGTAGAGTTGACTGCCACGGAAGCCAGAAACTCCCGCAGTGACCTGCGCAGCGGTCGCCGCGTAGGCCAAGCCGGTGACATGCGCGTTCAACGCCGTCCCTGTTCCAACACCGATCGCCGTGGCCCCGTTCGCAATGGCGCTGACGTCACCGCCGTTGGCATTGACCCGCGCGGAAATCAGCGCGCTCGCAGCCCCGTTATTGTTGATCAGATTCGCGATCGTGGCCTGCGACGTATTCGGATTAGTGTCAGTCTGTACTGTGATTGTGGTACCGGCAACTGACACGGACTCTTGACCGTTGGTGATATCGGCTTTGTTGATGATGACCGTGAATCCCCCGGTAACTCCCGGGCGCGTCGAATAAAAGTTGAGATTGGAAATTGAAGCGCTGGCGGTCGTCACACCTGCCAATTGAATCTCACCGACGAAGCCGAGATTGCTGTTATTGCTGTTCACGTCGCGAGCGTCGCCCGTGTCTGAATTGCCACGATACAGCTTGGAGTTGCTCCCCTCGGTCACGGAGTAAAACAGGCTCCAATACTCGCCGGCAGAGGGGCCGTTGCGGCGGAAGGTCAATGCTTCCACGTTGTCGGTGTGCGTGATCTCGTTCGCATTGCCGTTGAACGCGATCGTCGAACCATTCAACCCGCTGATAATGTTGTCTGGTCCGACGACCGTGACTGCGGTGCCGGTTCCCGTGTCGAGTGTCACCAGTTGCCCGGCCGTCGCGTTTCCTTGCGAGCCATTTTCGCCGGTATTCGAATCCAACTGCTGATAGCCATACAGCACGCCGTTGGACCGCATGACGATGTCTTGCGTTCCGGTGTTTCCAGACAGTCCACCGTAGTCGATGGTCTGCGTACCGGTCAGCGGATTGACCGCGAAGAGATTATTGGCCTGCGTCACGAACAATTTGACGTCGGCGAAACTAAACGGCCGGACGTGGGTGCTCAGCGTGGACGTGTCGGTGATATCCAGCAGCGGCCCGCTGATTGGCGTTCGCGCGTTGCCGTTCGACGTGTAGCCCGTGAAGCCGATGTGATCTTCCGCGACGCGGACAACCGAGTTGACCGGTTCCAGGCGAACGCGAGTGTTGGCCAGCGACGCCGTGTCGAGGAAGTAGGCATTCATCGCCTGGGGCAATCGCCCGTTGTTGACCACCGCCAAGTAATAGAACGTCGGACTAATGCTGTCCGGCCCGTAGCTGCTGAACTCGGGGAAGATGGCCGTGCCGATGAACGGATCCAGCACGCCGCCCGATCCGCGCGACAGATCATCCACATCGCCCCCCAGTTGTCCGGGAGCGGCTTGATCGTCCGCCACGTTCGATTCGCGGCCGACGTAGACCAACTCACCCGCATCCGTGAAGACGGCGAAGGTTGTGTCGGGACGGTTGAAACCGTCGGCCCAATCCAGGTCGATGATGGTCGCCCAAGGTTTGCCGCCCCCGTTGACCCCCTGAATCTCTTGAATCTTCGCGTAGTCGATATGGAACTTGTAGAAGTCCACATCACCTTGGCCTGTCAGGTTGCCACCCACGCTGAAGTTGTTCCGTTCGGACTGCAACAGGTTGCCCAATTGCACGGCGGTCGTGGGAGTGGCGTTGTTATTCGTGGCGTCATTCGTGCCGACTTCCGTGACTTGCCCGGTCAACGGGCTGTGATACGGCAGGCCCTGCACATGGATGCCGTTCTGCGCGTAGCGGATGTCGGCGAACTTGACCATCACGCCGGGAACTTCGTCGTTCTGCCGCAAGCGAATTTGCAGTTGATACTCGCCGCTGGTCAGACCGCCGTTGGTGTCCTCAATGTTGTTCTCCAACACCGACCGACCATTGAAGGGTGTGCTGCGGACCCGCACGAAGTAAGTGCTCGTCGTACCGGCCGTCCCATTCAGGAACAGTCTCATGCCCCCTTCGTTGCTGGTGGTGGCAAAGAAGTCGCCGCCGAGCGTGGGGAGTTTCTGGATCGTCAACGGAGTCACGCCGGTGGGAGTCAGCGTGTTGTTGTCTTCCGAGCGAGCCAGAATGGTTCCGGTCGAGCTGAGAAACTCGATGATCGTATTCAGGTTCGGGTTGACCTCATCGATATCCAGCCAGACTTCGGTGTTGGCTTCCCCCTTGAAACTGTAGATATCGACGTCCGTGGGATCGTCTTCGGCGATCGAGCCGTGGATCTCGAAACCAGAGCGGCGGTTTTCATCCGCGCTCTTGTTGTTGGGAGCCAGTTCGCCCAGGAACTGCGAAGTGTTGTTGCTGCTGCCGGTCAGCGTGCCGTTGAGGTCATTACCGTTGGTAACCGCCCCTTCAAATTCATTCACCAACACCACATTGCGGTCGTTGGCGTACTTATCGATGAGGATTTCGCTCCAGTACTGAGCAACGCTGGGGATGGTGCTACCATCATTGTTGGTGTCGAACTGGGGGAAGCCGGTGGGGTCCAAGCTGGCCCCATAGGTGTCATCGAACACCGAGGTCAGCACGACCGGGAAGCCGGGCGCTCCCAGAATGTGCAGCGTGCCGCCGATGCGATCATCAATGTCGAGCGGCCCGTCATCGCCATTACTTTCGAGTAGACCGTCGCCATCCTTGTCCGCCCGGCCAATTTCAAAACCAGCGTTTTGACCTAGTTTGACCACCAGGCTGGCATCCGTGGCGCTTTGCAGTCGCAGGCCCGTGGCCGTATGGAAATTGTCCACGCTGATGCGGCCGGACTGGATCACATGCACGATGTCCGTGTCGTCCCAAACCCCTTGGCCGATGATCTCGCCGGCTCGGATTTCCATCCCCAGCGTGCCATTGAATCCGGTGATGTCGTTGTCCATCCGATTCAAGCGGACCAGCGGTCCCTGATTGCTGGCGAACTGAGTGAACGAGTCGCTGCGGCCCGTACTGCGGCCCAAGTCGGTGACGTTGACGTCCAACAGCGAATTGACATCAATGCTGATGACGCTGCCGTCATTGTTCTGGAAGACGTTGTCAACGATCACCGGCTGCGCGCCGCGGATGAACACGGTCGCGCCGTCATTGTTGCCGCGTCCGTTGCGAGTGCTCCCTGTCTGACCGCTGGCATTGAACTGGAAGACGCTGTTGGTCAGTCGCAGGTCCGCTTCGTGGAACTCCAACGTGTTGAAGTTCGCCGAAGTGCCTTCGATCGGCACCGAACCTCCCGCATAGGAGAACTGTGCATAGTCGAAGCTGGCTTGTCCGCCGAGGTTGAAGATAACTCCGCCCCAGTCCCCCCGCCCCGGCTGATTCGAGACCGGTGAAGCGGTAAAGGTGCCGGTGGTCGGGTTGGGATTGGCGATGTAGCCGTCGCTGGAGGAATCGAAGGTGCCACTGGCTCCGCCAAACCGATCATCCTTCAACGAGGTGAAGATGACCGGGTTCTCGGCCGTCCCTTCGGCAATCAAGAGGGGCGAACCGCGTTCGCCCTCGATGCGTGCATTGCGAACCTTCAACACGACGCCGGGATCGATCGTCAATCGGCCACCCAGGCGAGCCAACAGGTCGCCACCTTTGGTGACAGGATTCAACCGCACCGCGCCCCCCACCAAGGGAGAGGCACCGGCGGTCGGGGCCGGGTCGTTGTCCACGGTCAGCGGCAGGATGTCCAAACTTCCCAGCTTGTTGACGAATTCAATCGAAATACTGGCTTGCGGGAACGGGCCGCCTGTCACCAAGACGTTGCCGTCTCCGATGCCATTGAGCCGTTCGAGCGCGTTTTGAATCTCCACGTCCGAGGCGGTCGGCGACAAAGAAATCGTCGTCGTGGCCAGATTCACCGCCGAGCCGCCAGCATGTGGGGCGGCGACGGTGTCGTTGATCCCGCGGATCACCCACACTTGATTGCCCGTGATATCGGTGACCGCCAGTTGTTCTCCAGCAATCCCGCCGATCGCGATGTTGAAGTCCACCGTGTTGATGTCGGTGTCCACCGTCGGCAGAGCGCTGGAATTCGCGACTTGAATCGTCCGCTGCCTCACCATTCCCATCGCAGTTGTGTGCAGCGCGGCGGTCGTGCCGTTGAATCCACGAACCACGGTCAGAATGTTGCCCGTCGCGTTCGTCACGGCCATTTGCTCGCCGTTGATCTGAATGATGTAGTCCGTCGAGCTACCCAGCGCGTCAACGGCTCCCAAATCGGCCGCGTTCGTCACCTCGATGCTGACCACGGAGACCGTGCGTCCCAATGCCAAGTGCTGCGCTCGCGTGGTGTTGTTGAAGCCGCGGATCACCGTCAGCGTGTTGCTCACGCGGTGAGTGACCGCCATGTCCTCGTTGTCGAGCCGAATGATGTAGTCGATGGTTCCGACAATACCATCATCGGTCCCCAGCGCGCCGGCGTTCAACACGTTAAACGACGTCTGTGTGAGCGTCGTGATCTGCGACGTGTTCACCGTCGTGGTGATGATCGCGTTTTCCGCCAGTTGGCTCGTCCCCACGCCGATGGCCAGCGGCAGCGAGGTCGAAGCGGATGGAGCGAACGTCGGCCCGTTGTAAGTCAGCGTGAAGTTGCCCCCCGTCGCTTTCCCCAACATCTCCAACTCTTGAACCTCGTTGGTCACCAGCGGGCCGGCGGCATGGCCCACCAGGAACAGGTTCTCGGTCAACACATGCGTGATATCCGTGTCATCGAACCGAGCCAGCGTCGCCAGCTTGTCGATCGTCTGATCGGGGAATGTCTCGATGCGGATAAACAGCCCATTGACCGAGTTGTTCGTGACCGTGTTGCCATGCACGTCCGGGCCAATGCGGTCGAAGGTATCCTCGAAGCTGTTCGGACTAGCGGAGATCGCCGCGTCATTGCTGTTGGTGATGCGGTTGAAGGCGATCGTGGGACGCTCATCAATGATGTGAATCGGCGTGAAGACCAAGTCCGGCACCGAGTTCACGACCACTTGTCCGCCACCGTAGCTCAGATCAGCGTGGAAGACCGAGTTCAAGAAGATGTCCGCGCCGTCGCGGTCCCCTTGCACGTTGTCGTTCATGTCCGAGTCGGTGCGGAACACCAGTCCGCCCCATTGCCCGGCCACGGGCCCGCCGGAGGCCGCGTCTGTATCGCCGCCGATCGCGTCGTTACGGAACGTCGTGAAGAACACTTCGACTCCCGGCGTCCCGAGAACTTGCAGTGCGCCGTCCTGCCGGTCGAGACCTTGAATCGACGTGCCAACGTCAATGTTCGCTTCTTGCAGCTTGAACACCGCTCCGGCGTCAATCATCAGCGTGACGCCTTGTGGAACATCCAAGTTGGTGCCGTCGGCCAGTGGGTTCTTTTGCGGCGTATTGTCCACGCCGATCAGATAGGGAGTCGCGTCAGCTTCGGTCGCCAAGTTTCCGTCGGCACCGCCGTTGCCCACGATCCGAATGATGTTCGACGCCGTCAGCAAGCCGTGCGTCCCTTTGACGTCCAACGACTTGATGTTCGTCAGGTCGATCAACCCAGCCGCCGTGTTGGAAGTCACGGCAACCGTGTTGGACAGACTGTCCGCGACGATCTCAGTGTTGATTGCCGCCGTGATGGCGTTGACGACGTCGGCCACAGTCATGGCCGCAGTCAAGTCAATGCGGGCATTCGAGCCGATCACCGGGGTTGCTCCCCCCAGCTTGTCGAACTCAAAGACGCGAGTGTCATTGATGCCATCGTCGAGGACGAACAAGTCACCGTCATTGATGTCGGCGGGGCCGTTCACCGGCACCACGATCCGCGAAGCGGCACGCCTCACCGCCGAGTCGATGTCGTCGTACGGATTGGCGAGAGATCCGACCGTCGGAAACGCCTGAGAAGCGGTCGTGGTCTTGTCGACAAAAATCGTATTGCCCGTCTGGAACCAGAAGTTGAACTGTCCCCCCGCATTCCCATCGGCGTCACCATCAAACCCAGTGGTCTGGGCCGTGGCCGACGCGGCCGGGTTGGACTGGTTATCGCTGTCAGTCAGTTGCGACGCCGGCGCTGAGGCTCGGAAGTTCAATTGCAGATCGTAGGTTCCCTGCGTCTGACCACCGAAGCCAGTATCGGAAACCGTGGGATCGTAGGCCGTGTTGCCCGACGCCGAGACACCGACGTAGTAAGTGCCGGCCGACAGCTCAACGCCAATGAACGAGTCGTGCCCGTTGTAGTCGTCGTTCCGCGAAATCACTTCGCGGTTGCCACCGACCAGTTCGATCGTGGTGGGCGACATGACTCCGCCCACGTTGGTGGTCGCCGTCCCCGTGAACGAAGCCTGCAACAACAGTCGAGCGGTCGGATGCGCATTGATCGCGTTGACCACCGCTTGCACCGTCGTGCCCGTGGTATCGACATCGACATTGATCTGGTGGCCGGTGACGGTCACGGTCGGCACGCCATTCAACGCTCCGAGGTGATCGCTCGAAGTGACGACGACGTTCAGGTCATTCCCCAAAACGCCCGCCGATCGCGCCGTGAATTTCACATCCACCGCGCCCGGACCCGTGGTCCCGAAACTGGAATTGGCCGTGGCATACGGGTCGCGGAACAGCGTCAACGCACTATCCAGCGGGCTGCTGGGAGTCTGACGCTGCGAATTGACCTCCGCCGTGAAATAACCGGTCTCGGTCAGACTGAATTTGTAGAGATCAATGTCCGTCGAATGGTTCGGATAGATGCGATTCAAATGGACGTAGTCGTGCTCGCCACCCGGAGTCTCAGTAACGGTGCCGCCTCCCATGAAGGCATGCAAGTCGTAGGCGTGACCGAGTCCAACCGCATGTCCCAATTCGTGAATCGCGACTCCAAACCAGCCACCTTGGTAGATGTCATCGCCACCCAGCGCGGCGAAGTTCATCAAGACCTGACCGCCTGACGCCACGCCCGGAACCGTGTTCGGAATCCCGATGACCGTGAGATCGCCGCTAATCATCTGGATCGAAGGACCGAGCGATTCGGCCACTTCCTGGAACCGAATCCCCGAATGCCGGCTGAAGAGTTCCAGAATCTGCCGAGTCAGTTCCTTCTGGCCTTCCGTAATCAGGTTCGGCAAGCCGCCGCTGTAGGTTCCGGGAAAACCAAAAGTACGCACGCCCAAGGCACCAGCCGAGGAACCGTGGTTCTCGGCGGGCACATCTCGATGGCCAGGCTCACCGTCGTCGCCGGGGAACGCCGGCAACGTCACCCAGGACTGCGGCGTAATCGCGCCGGTCAGCGAGCGACTGGCGTTCCCCAGTTCGCCCACATTGGTCGCGAAGTCGTAACTGGAGTTGTCGTCGGCATTCTGAATCACGGTGACGATGTCGCCCGCACTGTGGACGGACGGAGCACCCCCCGACAACAACCCGCGCACCACGGTGAGGGCACCGGTCGGCACATTGACGTGCGTGACACCCATCTGCTCGGTACCGATTTGAATCGTGAAATCGACCGTCGTCGCCAAGGCATCGACAACCGGCAAGCGCGCCGCATCGGCGGGACTGACGAAAAACGTCGTCGAGGAGAGCGAGTTATTCGTCAACGACAATTGTGTTGTGACGCTGGTCGGGACATTGATATCCAGACGGTAAGAACCAGTGGTCGTCCCCAAAACCGGTGTACTGGTCGGGCTGGCCCCGGAGTCGTAAACATTGTTTCCGCTGCTCGAAACGCCGATGAAATACGTTCCAGCATCGAGAACGGCGGAGGTCAGCGTATCCACCGTGCCGTTGCCGACGCCGTTGGCGAATTGCAACTCGGTCCCAGAGTTGTTGAACAATCGGAGATAGGTGTCGTTCCCGGTCACGCCACCGACTGGCGTGACGGCGGCGGTGATCGTCCCGCCCGCGAAGAGTTTGAATTCATACAGATCGACGTCGTTCTGACGGTTCCCGTCGTCTCCCAGAAACGCGGTCGTCGTGTAAGCCGGCGCTCCAGCGAACAACGTCCCCAACTGCACGGCGTTGCCACGCGTGCTGTCATCTTCTGGCGACGTTCCAATCTGCAACCGGAATGTTCCGGTGGGAATCGCGGAGGCGAATGTCAGCGTCGCCAAGTCCTGTGTCGGGTCGTAGGCCACGCTCATCGGCAAAGCGATCGTGTCGTCCGTCGCGTCGGCCGTCCCCTTGGTGTCGTACAACTGGTAGAAGGCCGGATTCTCAGCCGCGATCGACGTGTCGATCAGGTCATCGTTGTTGAAATAAACCTGAATCTGGTCGGATGCCTGCGACAACGCCCCGCTCGGTAACCGCGTCACCGGCTGCGGAACCACCGAGATAACTTGCGCGGCGAGATCCAACTCGAATTGAAGCTGATCGTCCACGCCGTCGCCGAAGAAGTTGGCTCCTGACCTGATAGCTGGTGCGGCGGATGAATTCGACAACGACAGAGTCGCTGGCGTCGCAGTCGTCGCCCCCGCAGTGACAATCGGAGTGATTCCCGTCGCAGTCAATGACATCAGATTCGCACGGATCAGAGCGTTCGCGGACAACGCGGTCACCAGACCATTGGCTGTCGTGAGATTCGCCGCGTTGCTGCTGAGCGTGATGGTGACAGTCCGCATCGCCACGTTGGTCGCCACCAACGGAATTGCCGTTGCGGCGGCCGGGTTCGTGAGGAAGCTGACCGCAACATCCTGCCCCGGCCCCGAGGCCACCGCCTCAAAGCCCAACCAGACGGCTCCCGATGTTCCAAAGTCACTGAAGGCATGAGCGCGAACGTCCGCGCCATGCACTTCGATCAAATAGTGATCATCGGGCGTCGTCTGAGCGAATCGATAGATGACCTTGTTCGGTTCGGCGGCGCTCAACCGGTCGATGTAGGCCGGCAGCAAAAGCTGTTGCGACGTGTCGTTCGCCCCACCCAAAGAGATCACGGCGCTGGCAGGAACGGTCAACGCCTGCCCGCTCGCCCCCGTGAAAGTTGCCGTCACGAGACCGCTCGCATCCGTGTCAGCCGCCAAGGCGTCTAAGAGATGCTGGGCCGTCGTTTCCACGCCGACTTGATTGTTCAACGTGATGAAGATGTTGTCGCCGACCCGCCGAATATCGGGCACAGCAGTGCCGACATTCCCACTGAGAACATGCAGTTGGATGCGATTCCCTTCGGTGCCAACGCGCGTCGCGGTGAAGGTGAAATCCGCAGGGCCGAAGTCGATCGCGGCGGACGTCGCCTTGCTGAAATTGAAGCCGCCATCCTGCCCACTGCGGAAAATCTGAATGCCGCCTGGCGTCGAAGATGTCCCCAACGTGGAGGTGTCAATCGCCTGGCCGGGGCTGAATTGAAACGTCAGCTCGCGCGGCGCGTCGGTACGAATGTCAGTGCCGGTGGGGTTCAGGAACAACCCGATATTGGGAGTCACTGAGACCAACCCCGGCCCGATCGTCATTACGCAGCGCTCTTCCAGCGACTCGGCCTGAGCACCGACGACAACGGGGCCGCGTAGCATTTTCGCGTGCTGTTGTGGGGTGAGTCGTTTCTGGCGGCGTTTCGGAAAGCGGATTTTTCGGGAAAGAGTGCGCAACCAAGGAGTGAAGAACATGGATCACAGCCTCTAAGTTAAGAGTTGGGCCCGCTGCGATACCGCCAAGAGCAGGAAGGCGAGAGGGAGCACGATAATAATCCAATGAAACCGCTGGCAATGGCCGCATCGAATTTCGTGGTTATAGAACCCCGCATCGCTCTCAATGGTTCGCAAGAATCGACGATCCCCCCGCTCCGAAGACACGGAGGGCCAAAGTCAAATTTCGGATACCCTGCAACGCGACCGTTTGTCCGAATTCGTGCGGGACTGCCGACTGCCCAAGATGCCTACCACCGAACCGCCTGGATGCGGGCTGTCGATTGCCGCTCGCAAACCGATTGCAACGATGCGACCGACAATGTCAGTCGCGAACATCGGATGAGCGTCGCCGTCTGACCAACGGACGTTTTACGAACGGAGTTCTTTCACCCGTCGCAATTCAGCTTCAAGCTCCAGAAGTTGGTTAGCGACAGCCGTCTTCAGACGTTCGTAGCCGGTTTCGGTCAGTTCGCCGCTCGCGTGGAGTTCGTCATAACGGACGTCCTGGGCTCGCAGATCGTCCAGACGCTGTTCCAAGTTCTCGATTCGCTCTTCTGTGCGTCCCTGCGTACGTCCTTCCGTGCGTCCTTCCGTGCGTCCTTCGAGGCGTCCTTCGGCCGTCCATCGGGCTTTGAGTTGTTGGCCCCAAGGGAGTTCTTCGACTTCCGGGAGTTGCGTGACGATCATGGTTTGGATCTCCTCAAGCGTCTTTTTCAGCCGTTTCATCAGCCAGAAATGGAACACGTTCAACCAGGTGGCACGCTGCGACTCAGTCAATTCCTGAGTCGCTCGTAGATTGTCGTAATCGTCGGCGGCGGTGGAAGTCAATTCGGCCTCGGTGGCGGCGGTCAGCGGGCGCAGAACGCTCAGCAACGGCGAGTTCGGATCGGTTTGCTGAAGTTGCTCGATCAAATCTGGCAAGTAGCTTACTTGAGGGCAAAACATCCCGCCGTCATCGACCGCCACCGATTCGAAGGTTCGATCCAGATAAATCACATGGCACCGCAGCGATTGATGCGGGTGTTGAACTCGGAACAGCCCGCAGCGAACCATCAACTTGGGAAGAAACTGTTTGTCTCGATACCCGTGAAACTCAACGATCCGAACCGGTGTGTCATTGTCAGGAGACACCAGCTCAACCACCAGGTCCGTCGATGTCTCCAATTCTTTGAAGGTTTCGGATCGTGCCCGAACCTCGCCGGGCACCGGCAGCCTCAATAGCAGGTACAGCTCCGCTGGAGCCACCGAGAAAATCTGATTCAATTCCTTGTCGGTATTCACGCGACACCCCAAATTCACGACCTCAGAACTGGCTCGGAGCCTAGGAAACGTCTGCCTTATATCGTTATCGCCGTAGGCGATGTTTTTCTGCAAGATTGTGGCGTGACGCTCCGCGTCGCGACTCACGACGCGGAGCGTCGTGCCACATTGCGGCTTCGCCGCGCTACGGAGTTCTCCGCCGCAGCGACGCCGGTTGCACGATCTCTGGATTGACTCGGCTACCCGCACTCTTTGGCCGAGCGATCGTCGCCGACTCAATGCGTGAGAACGGGCTGGGAGCGAATTCGGATCGGTCACTAGAAAATCCCGCTTGCACCGTCGAGGCTGGTTCGAGAGGACGACGCAATTCGGGACGGCTGAGATGTGAACCACGCGGCTGACGCGGTTCGTGAGACACGTTGGCCACGGCTCCGATCGACTCGTTTGGGACCGACGTCGAAGCCAGCGAATCTACGGAGCTTGCTCGGCGTCGCGCTTCAGGAGCCGCGACGGCCTCTCCGCGAGTGGCCACTTCTCCACGCGGTGCCACGGAATGGCCAGAGGTCGTCGCCGCCAACTCAAGGTCGTTTGGCTTCGGGCGAGAGACCACCGGCTTGCTATCGGGATTCTGCGAACGGACGATCGGCGGTGACGTCGTGGCGGCAATCAAATCACCGTCGGGAAGTCGCAGAGACGGACTGCCGGAGATGACCCAAGTGCTCCACTTCGATTCCAGCGCTTCCACGCTCTCCTCTTCATAGTGCCGCCGCAACGAGGCATCCCAACCCGACACATGAGCGTCCTGCATGAACGCCAGAAACCGGCTCTTGCCACCCTTCTGGACCAGGAAATCGGCCAGCGAATAGCCCTCGGCATACAACGTCAAGACGTGCTGCATGTTCTTCGGGTATTCGGTGATGCTCAACAACTCGCGCAGCGGAATGCGACGTTTGGAGGGCATGACCTCTTCCGCAAGTTTGCGTTGGCGGCCACGTTCCGAGTCCTCTTCCGCGAGCGTTGCGGCTCCTTCATCCGCCCAGCGTGGCAGCGGGCGACGGAAGTGACAGGCGAAGATCGTGTGACTGACTTCGTGCGGGATCACCGAATCCAGAATCCGTTCGAGCGAGCCTTGGACAGTCATGTCCCAGCCATAGACCTCGCCGCCGGCAAATGAAAACGTCGTCGCTCCGCCGGCTCCGAATTGGCCGACCTTCACCCGGACTTGGCACGGCTTGAACCAATTCGGCAATTTTTTACCGAGCCATTCCACGGCCAGGTCTTCGCGGCAGCGTTCCGCCGTCTGCGCGACTTTGGCCGCAATCGCGGCGGTCGGCGCTTCGACCTCAAAGTTCGGCGTCACATGCTTCGCGCCGAGTCCACTCAACAAAACCAACAATCCAAACCAACGACACAGCACCGCATCCTTGTGGGCCATTCTGAGCAATTCCTCATCCTTGAGTATCCCCCTCAAGTGGTTTCCGGCGAACAACAGCAAAGCCCAGTCCAGCCGTCAGCCACTTCGAAACTTCGACCAAAAACCTCCGATCCAACCGTTGACTGACCCTCCGAGGCTGTGATGTTTTGAGTAGCTGAAGTCGTGAGACTTCAGGGATCGCCGAGAAAACTGAACTCTCACGAGTTCAGCTACCAATGACTTCGCCACATCAGAGACTCAGGCGACGGACTTCTCGGATCGCCTCTCAGAGCACTCCTTTGAAAATCTTGCACGCTCACTCGACCAACTTTGCAAAGCGAATTCACAAATCGAATTCACCACAACCACTGGAAGGGAAGGTGCCCGACGAATGAAGGGAGACGACGAATGTGTCCAACGACTGTGACATTCGTCGTCTCCCTCCATTCGTCGGGCCTCTTTCATTCGCCAGAGGTCCACTCCGCCGAAAACGTATGTCGCAGCAGACGCCACAGTCGCGAAGCCAGTGACAGCGTGCCGCAATCAATTCGAGCTTGCCCCGGTGAATACAGCGCGGTGGCAGATTCATCGGTCATCCGTACACGGACTTCGTAAGAGATTTCAGCGGGAGTTGCTCCGGCGCTCGAATGCCGCACGGCCGCCAGTTGCGTGACCGTCAGTTCGCGAGGCACGGTTTCCGTCCGCGTCGAGGCCACCTCTTCGACGCGTCCCTCGCGCACTCGGCCGGGAGCTGATTGGAGCCGCAAGCGAACCGTTTGACCGAGACGCACGAACTCGACCGCGTTCTGATCGACGAGCAACACCGCATCTTGCCGCGCCGGATCGCCGACGTAGCAAAACAGAGTTTGCTCATGAACGGTCGCGCCGCGATTGACCGCTTCCAACGGTGTGCCATGCCAGTCGGGCAACACTTCTTCCGCTGGCGGCGTGCGAGCGAGATTCGGCGGCGGCAGCACGATCCCGTCCGCCGGACTCTTCAGTCGCAGACGTTGCACTTCGTCGCCGAGTTGTTGCAGTCGTCGCTTGGCACTGACGAGCGCGTCGCGAGTCGTGGGGAGTCGAATCGCCGCCGATTCATTGCTGCCGCGCTGAGCTTCCAACGTCCGCATCCGAGCGCCCAGCCGTGCAACCTCGGCGGATTGACGTTCGTGCTGCAACAGAACTTCGTGGTTGGAAAGGACTCCGAGAGATTGCCCCGCTTCCACTCGCGTCCCAGCAGCAAGAGCCGATTCGATCCGGCCCGGCACCGTCACGAACACCGGTTGTGCGTCTCCGGGAAAGACCACGAACGGAGCGCTCACAGAATACGGCAGCGGGATCAGCAGCAACGCGGCGAGCAACACTCCGCACACGGCCAGTCCCTTTCGCAAGCGGTGCGGCGACAGCGTTTGATTCGCATACCGCTGACGGATACGCGCGACGAACTCGCGCAGCGGCGCGACCACCGCTCCCACCACCAACGTCACGGACAACCCCGTCGCGATCAGACCGAGTCCGCGGCCGAAGAAGTGATGCAGAAACCACACGATCCCCACCGTCACGAACAGCCGATAGACCGCAGAAGCCACTCCGTAAACGACCAGCGTCCACCAGCGCTGCGAATCGAGTTCGATCTCTTCGTCGCTGACTCCCACGACCAATCGTTCGCACAGCGACATCACCGTTTGCCGAGCTTGCATCGCCAAGTTCGGCAGGTTGAGCAAATCGGCCAGCACATAATAGCCGTCGTAGCGCATGAGCGGATTTCCATTGAACAGCAGCGTGTTGACCGAGCAGACCAGCATCACATTCAAGAACACCGAGTTCAGCAACCCCGGCACGCTCTGCCACCACAGCAGTGTCGCGACCGACGCCAGCACCAGTTCGACGAAGATGCCCGCCGCCGAAATCGCGATCCGCGGCCAACGCCGAGACACCATCCACGCATCCGTCACATCGCCATACAGCAGAGGCACGAACATCAGGACTTGGATTCCCAGCTCATGGCATTCGCCACCGAAATGCCGGCACGTCAGCACATGCCCGAACTCGTGCAGCAGTTTGATGACGATGAACGCCGCGACCAGCGACAGCAGATTCCCAACGCCGAACAATTCCGTCGCATCGGGCAGTCGCCGCGCCAGCGTCTCCCAACGAAGCATCACTAGCAGCAACGCCCACACGATCAACGACACGCAGGCGGTCACGAACGCTGGCCGGAAGAGCCAACTCGTCCAAGGTTCGATGCGCCGCAGCCACGGTTCCGGGTCGATCCCGTGCCAACGAATCGCCAGCACATTCGTCAGCGCGCTCCACTTCGCTCGTTGTCGAGTTCGCTCCTGCTGCCGCGAGAGTAAGCGGCCTTGTCCCGGTCGCAGCGACGACACCAAACCCGACTGCACCAACGATCCAACGAATGATTTCAGATTGTCGATAGACCACGGTTCCGCCGGAAACTTGCGGCGCAGCGATTCGAGCATCTGGCCGTAAGTCACGCGCCCATCCAGCAACGAGAACACGGCATACTCGGCCTCTCGCAAACGGAAGTAGGCCAGTGACAGCGGATCTTTCAAAGTCCAACCCGCGTCCTCGCCGCCGGCACTCGTGCGAGCAATCAGATCGCGGCGCATCCGCCACGGGATGATCGCATCAGGGGTTCCGGTGGATGACATGACGGTGAATTGCTGGTTGGACGAGTGAGCCGAACGCGCTAGCGTCGGGCCGGGACGGATTAAGCGGTTCAAAGGCCCGAGGCTAGCGCCGACGGCTCACCGGATTGGTACGTTTTCATCTGCCGCTCGCCCAACTATCGTCCACCGGTCTTTGCGGCGGCGTTCGTCGCCGTGCGGCTGGTGGGGTCAATGATCATTTCGGCTTGCAGACCGGGACGTAGCGAAAGATCGGGATTCTCGACTTCGGCCCAGACTCGGACTTGGGCATTGACCGGGTCGATCTCCGGGCTAACGAAGATGATTTTCCCTTTGACGACGATTGGCTTCTCCTCTTCCGATTGTTGCACCAGCACTCGCACGGCCGCCCCGCGTAGTGAGCCGGTGATGTGCCGGCTATCGACGAAGCCTTCGACCTTCAGCCGATCGAGGCGGACGACTCGCAACACGCGCTGACCCGGTTCGAGCCACTCGCCGCGATGCCGCAGCGTCTCGACCACGACGCCATCCAGCGGCGAACGAATCTGTCGCCGAGCCAATTGCAATTGTGCCTGTTCGACCGCGCGGGCCTTCACGTCGCGAGTCAGCGCATCGACATCCTTTTGCATCTTCGCTTGCTCGACCGCCAGCTTCAGACGCGCGACCATTTGATCTTGTTCGGTGATGGTCGAGTCTTCAATTTGCTTTTGCATTTGTGCGAGCGACTGCTCGAACTCCGCCTTTTCGATCTCCAACTCGTTTCGTTCCAGGATCAGCCTCAAGCGGTCCACCTCGGTCAGCGAGACGCTCTTCTCGAACGACTTGCGAGCCTGCACGGCTCGGTCAAATTCCACTTTGGAGGAGTCGCGGGACTTCGTCGCGTGCCGGACGGCGACATTGTTCTCCGCCTTCATCGTTGCGATGCGCTGGGCGATGCCCGCTTGAGTGCGATCGTGCTCGGCCTCTTTCAACAGAGCTTCCGCCGTCCGAACCGGCAGCGTGTTCTTGGCTTGCCGATCGGCGATGTCCAAATCCAATTCCGCGCGAGCGACCGCCAGCTTCGAGTCTTCGGCATCCATCTGGCCGAGCACCTGTCCGGCTTTGACGAGATCCCCATCGCGAACATCAAGCCGTTCCAGCACACCCGCCTCACGCGCGGGAATCTCGGCTTCATCGAGCACTCGGATCAGCGCCGATTGCACTTTGATCGGCTCACCCGCCGAGACTGCCAGCGCGTTCACGGAAATCGCTAAAACGGTCATTAGCAATCGGGCAGTCATCATTGTTCTCCGTACGGTGAAGCCGGGGTCAGGCACTTCGGAAATTCGGAATTGGCTGGGGCCAATTTCGAATTTCCGAAATGCCAGACCCCTGAGCGGCTACTTGGACTTTCGCTGCCGATACAGCTCGCGAAAGCTCTGCTTGGGCGGCACCGGCAATTCTCGTTGAAGTCCCCAAGGGTTGAGCCGATTGTAGACCAGAAACCTCGGAAGCCACGACAGGACTTTTCGGCCGACCGAACCGGCGAACGCAAACAGCTTGGGACGTCGCATCACGAAGCTCGCCGCTCCCAGAGCGAAGCGTTTCGACCACGGCACGAGGCCGCGCACGGCGATGACCTTCCGCCACGTCAGCAGTTGATGATGCAAGTCGATCTTCACCGGACAGACATCGGTGCAACTGCCGCAGAGACTGCACGCATAAGGCAGCGAATGAAACTGCTGAGCGTCTCGCGACGGAGCGAGGATCGATCCGATCGGGCCGGGGACCGTCGTTTCATAACTGTGCCCGCCGCTGCGCCGGTAGACCGGGCAGGTATTCATGCAGGCTCCGCAGCGAATGCAGTTCAGCGACCGCCGAAAATCGTCGCTGCCGAGAATGTCCGTGCGACCGTTATCGAGCAGCACGATATGCAGTTCGCCCCCCGGCTTCGGTCCATGAAAGTGCGAGCTGTAAGTCGTGATCGGTTGCCCGGTCGCCGATCGCGCCAGCAATCGCAGGAAAACGCCAAGATGTTCGGCCTTCGGGATCAGCTTCTCGATCCCCATGCAGGCGATGTGAACCGGAGGCAGCGAAACGCCCAAGTCGGCGTTTCCTTCGTTCGTGCAGACGACAAAGCCGCCGGTCTCGGCGATGGCGAAGTTGACGCCAGTGATACCCGCCTCCGCCTGCATGAATTTATTGCGCAACTCAATCCGAGCGGCTTCGACGAGCGGCTTCGGTTCCGCGAGTCCCTCCGGCGTGCCGATCACTCGGTGAAACAGTTCGCCGACTTCTTCCCGCTTGATGTGAATCGCTGGCAGCACGATGTGACTCGGCGCTTCACCGCGCAGTTGCACGATCCATTCACCGAGGTCCGTATCCACAACCTCCAGCCCGTGCCGTTCGAGGAACGGATTGAGATGACACTCCTCGGTGAGCATCGACTTGCTCTTCACGACGCGAGTCACGTTGTGCTTCTGCAAGATGCCGAGCACGATCTCGTTGTGCTCGGCCGGCGTCGAAGCCCAATGCACAGTCGCACCGAGCTTGGTGGCATTCGCCTCGAACTCTTCGAGCAAGTCCGCCAACCGTGAGATCGTATTCGCTTTGATCGCCGCTGCCGTTTCGCGCAGCGTCTCCCACTCCGGCAACGAGTTCGCCATGCGATCGCGTTTCGCTCGCACGAACCACAGCGCCTGGTCGTGCCAGTGCGTGCGCGCGTCATCGCGGGTGAAGACAGCAGCATTGGCGGCATGATTCATCGGAGCCACACATCCCAAATTCGGACAAGACGATCTGGCTCGCTGACCTCAAAGACAACTGCCAACGGCGAAATGAAAAAGACGCGATCGCCGAAAAATGGGTGTCCCATCAGTTCCGGAGAGTGGCGCAAGATTTCGTCGAACTGATCCGATGCCGCTTGAACGGCCTCGCGATCTTCGGAGTCCAACCAAATTCGAGCGAGCTTCGCCTCTGCATCGGGACGCCACGTCACCGTGAATCGCATGGCTGCCGCTCCAGGCTATCGAGGTATTCGAGCACTTCGGCAAACGTCTTGCCGGGGCGGCCATCATCGGCAGCCTTGAGCTTCGCGATTCGATCGGGATCGAAGTGGGCCATCGCTTCGGCGTAAATGTGATCTTCCTCGCACAACGAGGTCGCTGCCCGGAAATACCCCAGAAAACGCCCACGCTCGTCCCGAATCTCCGCGACCACTCGAACGTGTTGAATCTGCTCGGTCAATTCGCTGTTTGCCGTCAACGTCACCATGATGATCCTCGTTGCCTGGATACGATTGCCATCGACTCGACGGCTCAGAGTACCTCGTGTTCGACTTGAATGTCACGCTCTTTTAGAGCAACCGGATCCGGGCGGAACTTATGGAGACAGTGTTTTCAGCATCGTGTCGGCGACGAATTGATTGCCGGCCAGATTCAGATGCACTCGGTCGGAAGTCAGGATGCCTTTCTCGGCGTTGTTTTTGTTGTTGGCCTTCAGGTGTTCGAGGAACGCCGCTCGCAGATCGCACAGGGGCAGCTTGAGTTCCTTGGCGATCTTGCGGCTGATGTCGGAATACTGATCGAGCTTCGCATCGAGCGAGTTCGCACCGTCGAGCTTCTCGCCAATCACGCTGGGGGTGCAGATCACGACCGTCGCTCCGGCGTCGCGACACTTGCCGATGACTTCTTTCAAACCGGACTCGAAGGCGTCGGGCATCGTGCCGCGGGCCGGGTCTTTCTCGCCGTGCCAAACGTCGTTGATGCCGATGTAGATGAAGACGATCGTCGGCTTCTTGGCGATGACGTCTTTATCAACTCGGCGTTGCAGGTCGGGCACTTTGTTGCCGCTGATGCCCGCTCCCATCACTTCGATCTTGAGATCGGCGTGCTGCTTGTCGAGCGCTTGCCGAATCATCGTGACGTAGCCGTTCGGCCCAGCTCCCCCTTGAGTGATCGAATCTCCCAAGAACACGATGCGGTCGCCCGCTTTGAGCTTCACGGCTGGCTCCTCGGCAAAGCTGATGGCCGGGACGAACAGCAGCCAACTCCACAACAGCAAACTCAAACGGCGTGTCATCTCGCGAACTCCTTCAAAGGTGATGAATCAAAAACAAGCATCTCGCCCGTAGCCACGCTCGCCAGAGCGTGGGTCGCATTGCCCCACGCTCTGGCGAGCGTGGCTACTGCGGGGGGGGGGGGGGCGGACGGTATCTGTGGTCTTGGAATGTGTCCAGGACTCGGAGTCGAACGTCGGGTATCGTTTAACGGCAAGCCGAAGGCGTAGTCGGATTTGACCAACACGGACGCCTTCGGCTTGCCGTTAAACGATTTCGGAGCAGAGTCCCAATGAGGCAAGCGGGATGGTGACGAAAGTCCTCACGGCCGCGTGAACCAGGGCTTCGTAGTCGAGTCGGACTCGAAGAATTTTTGGAGCAACTGGCCGACCTTGCGTTGCCCCGACGGCGATTGATGCGTGCCGTCCTTGTCGGAGAAGTCTTCACGTTCGTAAGCGAACCCGTCGGCACGAGGAGTCGAACCGTTTGCCCAGAGATATGGTCCCCAGCTCAGCCACGGCGCTTTGACCGGGCCACGCGCGGGATCAAAGTTGAGCGACTTGTCGCCGTCGATCTGCTGCTCGATCAGCCATTTGACGGAGAAGGCGGACTCGAAGGCGTAGGGTTCGGGATTCAGGCGGGTGGTCGCGTAACCGCCGTAGGTGCGGCTCGACAGATACACCAATTTCGCGTTCGGAAACCGCGTGGGGAAAATCTGCACGATACGAGCCAGTTCGGCCTGCAAGGTCTGAGCGTACTTGGGAAAGCCTTGCGTGGGACCAGCGTCGGCTTGCTTGATCCAAATGACCTGCACTTGCTCGCGCGACACCTGAGCCTCCCGCAGCCGGTCATCGACGACCTTCCAATACTGTTGGCCGCGTTGACCATCATTCGGGTCTTGGATCGCGGCGGCGGTCATGCCTCCTTGTGCTCCGTTGACGAACTGCACGCGCGGGTTCACGTTCGTCGCTTCGCGCAGCTCCTTCCGAAATCCATCGGATGACTGCGACGTGTTGCTCATGCCGACCGACAGCAACACGATCTTTCCATTCGGGTCCGGCTGGCCCTGCGCGTCGCGCGGTTGCACTTGCTTGGCGAACAGGAGTCCTGCGGCCTCGTGCTCTTTCGGACGTTCGTTGCGACCCGCGGGATAGAAGCCACCCTCGAATCCCTGATACTTCTCGTTCCCCAGTTCATTCAGCGGCTTGTGCGACTTCTTGGCCGCAATGTCCAATTCTTTCAACGTGCCCCGCTGAATCTCATCCGCGAGCAGCCACGTCGGACAAATTGAGAAGGCCACAACCGCACATCGAACAATTAAGCGTTGAATGTCACTCATTCTCAAAACTTTCTTGCAGTCATTTCCCGCCCTTCATTTTTCGCCAGCTCTTTCCGAATGATGCCAGAAGAGCTGGCGGAAAATGAAGGGCGAAGAATTCACATCCTCAGAGCGTCGCACCACAATTCACGAAATGGGAGACCGATCATGCTGTTCCGCCGACGCATCGCCTTGGCAGGCTTGTTTGCAGTCGCACTGTTTCTTGGGGTATCGAACCGAGTCGCCGCGTGTCCCTACTGCGGCGTTCCCCAAAAGACGCTCACCGAGGAATTCACCGATGCGGATGCCGTCGTGTTGGCGCAGTGGAGAGCGGGTCGAGCACCTGCGGGGATGCTCGGCCACACCACCTTCTCGGTCGTCGAGCTTGCGCGCGGTCCCAAGGAGGCTGTGAAGAAAGACGACCAGATCAAGATCGCGCAGTACCGAGCCGCCAAGAAGGGGGATCTGTTTCTGCTCTTCGGCACGAAAGGCAAAGAGATCGAGTGGAACAATCCGTTGGAAGTCACCGAGACGGCTTACCAATACATCGTGCAGGCTCCGTCGCTGAAGACGCCGACTCCCAAGCGGTTGGAATACTTCGTGAAGTTTCTGGAGTCCTCTGACCAACTCATCTCGAACGACGCCTTCGGAGAGTTCGCGAACGCTCCTTATGAGGACATCGTCCAAGTCAAACAGAAGCTGGACCGCGTGAAGGTCGGCAAGTGGCTGGCCGATCCAGAGACTTCCCAAACGCGACTCGCGTTGTACGGCTTGCTGCTCGGACTGTGTGGCAATGACGACGATGCGCGTCTGATGCTGGCGAAGATCAATCAGCCGAAGACAGAGTATCCCTTGGGTCTCGACGGACTGATCTCCGGCTATTTGGTGCTGGCCGGTGAGAAAGGTTTGGATGCGATTGACCAGAGCAAGATCAAAAACCAGAAAGCGGAATTCAATGACACCTATGCCGCGCTCCAAGCGCTGCGGTTCATGGAAACTTACGGCAACGGCCGCATCAGCAGGGAACGCTTACGGCAATCCCTGCGCGAACTGCTCAACCGGCCCGAACTGGCCGACCTGGTCGTCCGCGATTTGGCCCGCTGGGAAGACTGGTCGGTGCAAGATCGGCTGATGCAACTCTATGACAAAGAGGAATACTCGCTGCCGATGACCAAGCGCGCAATCATTGGCTACATGCTCAGGGCCGCGCAGACCAACGCGAAACCGGACAACTTGCCCCCCTCGGCCGTGCAGGCCCGAGCCAACCTCGACAAGCTGCGCCGACGAGACCCTCAAAAGGTCGCAGACGCCGAGCGGTCCTTGTTCGTCGATTGACGATTCCTCGGCATCGCTTGCGCTTTTTGAAGTTGCGATCTTTCGAACAAATTCGACCACGACACCAAGAATCAGGCCCGAATTCATTCGTCTCATGCCTTTGACCAGATTCCTTGGATTGGAATCCTTAAAGACAGGTTCGCCGCAGGAATCAAAGGAATCTGGTCAAATGCGACGGCGATCACGCCAAACGCCGTCCAGGGAAACCACGGCCAAGGCCACGGCGTTCCATTGTTCGCGACTCCCTTCACGCCCCGTCGCATTGCCGGCAGCAATGTGAAGTTCAGCAGCGCGGCCACTTGCGGAAACAGAAACACGGTCCAGTTCAGCAGCCGAGTCGCTCGCGGATGCAACTCCGGCGAGCACCACCACGGCATCGCAAAGAACAACGCCAGATACAAAACGAACGGCACCGCGTATTCCCAACCGATGCGGATGCGCGATCCCCAAATCACTCCGGCCGAGACCAGCAACAGCAGCAACAACAGAATCGACCGAGCGTCCTCCCAGACTCGGCCCAACCGCACAATGCACACGCCGACTCCCGCCAGCAGCAGCGTGTATCCCGCCAACACGCCCATCATCACCCAGCAGTTGATGGCCCCGATCTGCAATTCTCCGTACCCCGCCCGCACGGCATACAGCATGAGCGCCGCGCTGATGGCATAAAACGGATTGTGCGTGTACAGCCAACGCACCAACGACGATCGCCGACTTGGCTCTGACACGGCCAGTCTCCCTGAAAAAGAGAAATGAAAAACGAGAAAGACAAGAATGGGCCGAACAGCCCGCAGCCGGCACCGAGAACGCCGACCGAAATGATGTTGGGATTCTCTCACCCGCCAACAGAAAGTGAAGATGCGTTTGTGGAGAGAACCAGCCGGTTGCTGTTCTCTCACCGCTTCGGTTCGCGATACTCCGCACAGCTACGAACGAGGCAGGCGAGCGGGGTGGCGTCAGCCCCCCGGTGCATTCATCACCGAACCGGGGAGGCTGACGCCGCTCCGCTCGCCTGCAAGTCTCTCGGAAGGCCGTGCGTCAAAGCGGTCCACTTGAGATGTCCCATCAAGCAAGGTGAAGCGTCATGTCCTATGGCTATCGTTCTGATCGTGGCGGATTCCGCGTCCCTCCGCAGTGGATCATGGCGGGGGTGTTGGTGGTCTTCGGTCTCTTCAAGTTCCTGACGAGTTCGCAGGTCAATCCCGTCACCGGCGAGAAGCAGCACGTCGCGATGTCGGTCCCGCAAGAGATCGCGCTGGGAGTGCAATCGGCTCCCACGATGGCCGCGCAGATGGGAGGCGAAGTCGATCCCCACATGCCATCCGCTAGGCTGGTTCGCGAGGTCGGCGAGCGATTGATTGCTCAGGGGGTCGCGTCCCGGAGCCAATACCGATTTCAGTTTCATCTGCTGCGTGACCCCAACATGGTCAACGCGTTTGCGTTACCCGGCGGGCAGATCTTCATCACCACCGGGTTGCTCAAACGCTTGCAGAACGAAGCTCAATTGGCCGGAGTGCTCGGCCACGAGATCGGTCACGTCATTCATCGGCACGCCGCGCAGCACATGGCTCAAGGAGAGTTCGGTCAAATCCTGGTGACGGCGGTCGGTGTCGCGAGCAGCGATGACCGCCACTCCGGCCGAGCCAATCAGCAGGTGGCCGCGATGGTCAGTTCGATGGTGAACCTGAGCTACAGCCGAGGAGACGAAACTCAGTCGGATCAATTCGGATTGGAAGCAATGACCGCGGCCGGCTTCGATCCCTCCCAGATGTTGGGCGTGATGAAGATTCTGGCCGAGGCATCGAAAGGCAACCGCCAACCCGAATGGCTCGGTTCGCACCCGCACCCAGAGCATCGCGCCGAGCAGATCGAAACGTGGCTGCACAAGAAATACCCGGACGGCATTCCCGGCAGTCTGACCGCCGGCCGCAAGCTCAAGTCGCGCTGAACCGAAACCTCAATCTCGTCTTCAACGAATCGCAGACACTCCCATGATGAATGCCCGCCTGTTTGACGTGAGCACTCGCACGCAGATCGAAGTCACCGGTCGCGACCGCGTGAAGTTCCTGCACAGCTTCTGCACGAACGACATCAAGAAGCTGCAACCGGGCCAAGGCTGCGAAGCGTTCATCACGAACGTGAATGGCAAAGTCCTCGGCCACATTTTCGTCTTCGCCGAGCGGGACTCGTTGTGGCTCGAATCTGTCGCTGGCTCAGCCGCGACGCTGCTGCCGCACCTCGACCGCTACCTCATCACCGAAGACGTCCAATTCACGGATCGCTCGGCCGAGTTCATGGAGTTGTTGATCGCTGGCCCACAATCCACCGAGTTCCTCGAACGGCTCGGCTTGCACCCCGTAACCACGTTGCCACTCTACGGACACATGGCGATTGGTCCGATCGACTCATTTCCTGTCCGCTCAATCCGCCGAGTCGATTGGCTCGACTCACCGACTTGGCTGCTGTTGATTTCGCGAGACAAAAGTGAAGCGGTCCAGCGAACGCTTCCTGAATTTGGTCTGCAATCGGCCAATGCGGACGAATTCCATGCGCGCCGCATCGCCGCCGGGTTTCCGCTCTACGGCATCGACATCACGGAGGAGAACCTCGCCCAAGAAGTCGGTCGCACTGAGTTGGCGATCTCGTTCACGAAGGGCTGCTATCTCGGACAAGAGCCGATCGCCCGCATCGACGCGATGGGACACGTCAACCGCCAACTCTGTCGCGTCGAACTTTCATCGGGGCCGTTGCCAACTCCCGGCACACCGATCCTCGACAAGCCGACTCCGGACAGCAAACAAGTCGGTGCGATCACGTCGTCGGCAGGGACATCGGAAAGCGCAGTCGCACTGGCCTACCTTCGCACTGCCCACTCACGATCCGGCACGCAAGTGTTTGTCGATGGCCACGAAGGCCGTGTGTTGTGAGGTCCGCCTGGTCCGGCCGATCGCCGTGAGCCGATTGCCGATCGCCGTTATTCCGTTTTTAAGAGCGTTCGGAAAAGGATCACGGCGGCGAACGGCTATCGGCTGTCGGCATTCGGCCGGCAGATTCGACCAACGCTCGCGAGGCGCGCAGGCTTGCGATAGCTTGCTCGCCTCGCGCTTCAACGTGACGCGCCGCAGGCTTCCCACCTTGAGGAGTCCCCCGCCATGACCCACTCGCCGAATCCGCCGTCTTCGTCGTTCGATCGTCGTGACTTCTTGCAGGCGAGCGCCGCACTCGGTGCGGGGCTGTGGGCGTCGGGAGTGACCAAGCTCTCGGCGGATGATGCGGAGACGAGAAAGCTCAACGTCGGTGTGATGGGACTCAGCCGCGGACTTGGTCACGTCGATGCGCTGCTCAAGATGGAGAAAGAAAAGAACGTCGAGATCGCGTATCTCTGCGAGGTCGATAGCAACCGGCTCGAACGCGGACAAAAAATCGTCACCGATAAGAGCGGCCGAACTCCGCAAGGTGTGACGGACTTCCGCAAGATGCTGGAAGACCCGACGCTCGATGCGGTCTTTATCGCCACCTGTAATCACTGGCACGCACCGGCGGCGATCCTGGCTTGTTCGGCCGGCAAGCACGTCTATGTCGAGAAGCCCGGCAGCCACAACGCGGCCGAGGGTGAGATGATCGTCGCGGCGGCTCGCAAAAATAAACGAGTCGTGCAGATGGGCAATCAACGCCGCAGTTGGCCGGTCGTGCAAGAGGCGATCGAGAAGCTCAAGGCGGGAGCGATCGGCAAAGTGATGATGGCTCGCTGCGTCTACAACGGAGCTCGTGGCCCGATTGGTAAAGGAGTCGTGCAGGCTCCGCCGCCGCATCTCGATTACGAACTGTGGCAAGGCCCAGCTCCCGACCGGCCGTACAAGTCCAACTTGATCCCGTACAACTGGCACTGGCATTGGCACTGGGGCGGCGGCGAGATGGCCAACAACGGCATCCACGGACTGGATGTCGCCCGCTGGGGCTTGGGAGTTGAATGCCCCTCAACGGTCTCGTTCGTCGGTGGGCGATACGCTCACGATGACGATCAAGAGACGCCCGACACCGGCACCGCCATGTTTCACTTCGGCGATAAGGCCATCTCCTGGGACGTCAGCAGTTGTCACCCCCGTCGTGGCGAGAACCTGCCGTTCGTCACCTTCTACGGCAGCGAGGGAACTCTGCAGCTCGAACCGGGCATGCGAATTCTCGATCTGCAAGGCAAAGAGGTTGAGAAGAAGACGAACGAAGTCGGCAACGGCGACGTGATTCATATGGGCAATTTCCTGGACGCGATCCGCACCGGCAAGACGCCCAACTCCGAGATCGCCATCGGTCAGGCGAGCACGCTGCTGTGTCATGTGGCCAACATCGCCTATCGCACCGGCCACACGCTGCACCTCGATCCGCAGACGAAGAAGATCGTCAACGATGAGGAGGCCATGAAGTTCTGGGGCCGCGAGTATCGCAAAGGCTGGGAGCCGAAAGTGTGATGCGGCTGCCCCCATCCAGTTCGCCTGGATGGAGCGAACGATGGCGAGCTAACGATGGGGGCGTTTCTCGAAACCGGAATTGCCCACCACTACGATCACCGACCAATCAAGCCCACTCACCGATGGAGATCCCATGTCCGATACCACCAATCGCCGAGAGTTCCTGTCCGCCGCCGGAGTCGTCGCCGTCAGCGCGTGTGCTGGCTTAAGTCTTCCGCTGGCGGCTCAAGAACAGAAGCAAAAGCAGCTCTTGCAAGCGGCACCAAAGAAAGAGGGCACCGTGAATCAGAATGACTTGGCCATTTGCGACACGCATCAGCATCTGTGGGATTTGTCGAAGCTCAGCCTGCCGTGGCTGAAGGGGGACGAGGTCCAGAAGATCAACCGCAGCTTCTTGATGTCGGACTACCTCAAGCTGGTCGGGGCGCACAAAGTCACGAAGACGGTCTACATGGAGGTCAACGTCGATCCCAAGCACCAGACAGCCGAGGCCGAATATGTGCTCGACCTGTGCGGCAAGAAGGACAACCCGATGTGTGGGGCGATCATTGGCGGCTCACCTCAGTCGGCCGAGTTCGCGAAGTACATGGAACCGTTCGCGACGAACGCTCGGATCAATGGCGTGAGGACCGTGCTGCACGATCCCGATCGGCCCAAGGGGATGTGTCTCGAAAAGACGTTCGTCGAGAACGTCAAGCGGCTCGGCGACATGGGCAAGAGTTTCGATCTCTGCATGAGACCGGAGGAGATCGGTGACGGCGCGAAGCTCGGCGAGTTGTGTCCCAAGACGACGCTGGTCGTCGATCACTGCGGGAACATGCCGGTCCACTCGGAGGACAAAGCTCTGCGCGAAGCGTGGATGAAAGGGATGAAAGCCGCGGCCGCTCGGCCGAACACGTTCTGCAAGATCTCCGGCATCATCGTCACCGCGAAGCCCGACGCTTGGAAGCCGAGCGATCTGGAACCGAATATCAGCTTCTGCTTGGAAACCTTCGGCATCGACCGCTGCTTCTTCGGCGGCGACTGGCCGGTCTGCACGCTGACCGCTCCGCTGGCCGATTGGATTTCCGCGCTCAAGGAAATCG
Organism: Planctomycetaceae bacterium; assembly: GCA_046156195.1. Classification (GTDB taxonomy): domain Bacteria; phylum Planctomycetota; class Planctomycetia; order Planctomycetales; family Planctomycetaceae; genus SXKJ01. The sequence continues at coordinate 48,143 of JBJXEX010000429.1, forward strand.
TGAAAGACAAGCCGCTCGACTGGCAGAAGAAACTGTTTCACGACAACGCCGTGCGGGTCTACAAGGTCGCGAACAAATGACACATCGGTTGACGGCGAGAATCCGTAATGATTTTGGATCACAACGATATTCGCAGCTCGCTGGCTGATGCTTGGCAACGATCGCAACCGGACTCGCCCAAAGCTCATGAAGAAGGCGGCTTCATTGTTCAGCGAGAAGATGGCTCGCTATTCGTCATTGGCTGGCCGCGTGGTGTGCAAGATCGAATTCGGGTTCCGGCACATCCGGGTGGCAGATGCGGCAACATGACAATCATCGCCACGTTTCACACTCACCCGAATTCCGGAGCCGGCTTTCAGCAAGACCCCAGCTTGACAGACATTCGAGCGGTTCGCGATGACCCTGACCTGTCACATTCCGGATATGAAGGGGAATACGTCATATCCCGTCGTTTGATTTTTCGCATACTTCGCTCAGGTGATGTGCTCGTTCTCGGCGAGACTCAGCGATTGTTGGAGTTACCGAATTCGGAGGCTTGACGATGTCGGTCGTAACGCTGGAAGAAATTCAACAAGACTCCGTGGCGATGTCGGTCGCTCACGCGTTGCAGTTGGCCAACCGAGCGGCGGTGGCTCACGGGACTGACCCGACGACGTCGATCATCACAATCTCAGCGGAAGCGTCTCATCCGGCTTCGTGGTGGCGAATTCATTATGGACCTCGCGATTATGTGTCTCGGCGCGGAGGCGATCTGATCGTGACGGTGGACTCCGCGGCTGGCCATGTCGAACAGGTTCTGCGGGGCCAATGACGCTTGCTCAGCAGGACTGTGATGTTGGTCTCAGAAAAACGATAACGGCCATCGGCTGTCGGCCCACGGCGTTCGGCCGGAAGCCGATGGCCGAACGCCGATGGCCGTGATCCTTTTTTCGAATCTCAATCGAAGGCGATCCCATGTCTGCACGTCGTCTGTTAATGCCGTTGGTGTTCGTGGTCTTCGTGGCAACGGTCGGTTTTGCGGACGATCCGAAGCCCAACCGATCAACCGCCGATCTCGTTGCCGAGCTGAAACCGTCGATCGTCGTCATCACCTTCTCCGGCCGAGACGGCAAGCAGGAGGGACTCGGCACCGGCTTCGTCGTTTCGGAAGACGGATTGATCGCGACGAACTATCACGTCATCGGCGAGGGTCGGCCGATCTCCGTGCAGTTCGCGGACGGGACCAAGCGAGAGGTCATTGAGGTGCGGGCCTCTGATCGGCAACTCGACTTGGCGATCGTGAAGATTGACCAGAAGGGGCTGAAGCCGCTCGAACTGGGCGACGCGACCAAGTCGAAGGACGGGCAATCGGTCGTCGCGGTCGGCAACCCGCGCGGGTTGAAGCACAGCGTGGTTGAGGGTGTCATCAGCGGCCAGCGCGAGATTGAGGGGCGGCCAATGCTGCAATTGGCGATGCCCATCGAGGCGGGGAACAGCGGTGGGCCTCTGGTGGATCGCGATGGCCGAGTGCTCGGAATCATCACATTGAAATCGCTGGTGACGGACAATCTTGGATTCGCGATCTCGGTGAATTCGCTGAAGCCGCTGTTGGAGAAACCCAACCCGATTCCGATGTCGCGTTGGCTGACGATTGGACAACTCAACCCACGCGATTGGACGCCGCTGTTCGGAGCACGCTGGCGACGGCGCGAAGGACGCATCGCGGTCGAAGGTCTCGGCAACGGCTTCGGAGGCCGGTCGCTGTGTCTGTCGAAGCAAGCTGTCCCCGACAAACCGTTCGAGCTTTCCGTCAATGTGAAGTTCACGCCGGAGGACGGCGCGGCGGGACTCGTCTTCCACGCGGATGGCAACGACAAGCATTACGGATTTTATCCCAGCAACGGCGGCTTCCGGCTCAGCCGCTTCGATGGCCCGGATGTCTTTCAATGGAAGGTTCTGCGTGAGACTCGCAGCGAGGCGTACAAGCCGAACGATTGGAATGAGATCAAAGTCCGTGTCGAGAAGGATCGCATCGTCTGCTTCGTGAATGGAACGCAGATCATCGAATCGACCGATGACGAACTTCGCGGCGGACAGATCGGCCTCGCGAAGTTTCGTCACACCGAAGCGGAGTTTCGCGGCTTCCGCATCGTGTCCGAAAGCGGCTCGCAAACGTCGGCGGAGACCGCTCAGCGGATCGGCGATCTCATCAAGGACATCTCGGCGAAACAAGCCGCGCCGCTGAAGGTGCTCGAACAACTCACACCAGACGGCGCGGCCGCCGGAGCTGTCTTGCGCGAGAAGGCCAAGGAACTCGAACAGCAGGCCGAGCGGCTGCGACAGCTCGCGAACGATGTGCATGTCAAGAAGGTTCAAGCCGAGTTGCGAAAGCTGATCGAAGGCAAAGAGGAAAATCAGATTGATTTGCTCGCCGCCGCGTTGTGGGTCGCCGCGCTCGACCATGAAGAGCTGGATGTCGCCGACTATTGCCAGGAGATCAACGACCTCGCGGCCGAGTTAAAGAAGTCGCTCCCCGCCGACGCGGATGACACGGCCAAGCTGGCCGCGCTCAAGAAATTCTTCTTCGAGGAACTCGGCTTCCACGGCGGACGGACGAATTACTACGCCAAGGCGAACAACCATCTGAACACCGTCATCGACGACCGCGAGGGGATGCCGATCACACTCTCGATTCTCTACATCGAGCTTGGTCGCCGAGTCGGTTTGAATCTGGTCGGCGTCGGCCTGCCCAGCCACTTCGTCGCGAGATACGAACCGAAGGAAGGGGACTCACAACTGATCGACGTGTTTGAAGGGGGCGTCTCGCTAACTCGGCAAGAGGCCGAAGAGCGGGTCTTCAAGAACACCGGTCGGCCTGCTCGCGACGAGCACTTCGTCACCGCGAAGCCGCGCGACATTCTGGTCCGCGTGATCGGCAACCTGATGGGGCGTGCTCAGCAGGATCGGGATGTCGAGGCGATGTTCCATTACTGCGACACGACCCTCACGCTCAACCCGGCGTCGGCCGAGCATCGGGCCATGCGATTTGAAATTTCCGCGTTCACGAAACGGCTCGACCAAGCTCGCGCCGATGGAGACTGGTTGATCAAGCAGCAGCCCGATGGGATCAATCTGGAGCGAGTGGAAGCGATTCGCAATCAGCTTGGAAAGTGATCCGCATTCTGAGCGGCACGGCGCTAGCCGCCGGTGAATCGCAGGGCTCACCCTTCATTACCGGCGGCTAGCGCCGTGCCGCTCCAGCAGAGCATGGGTGACAAACCATTCCTCGCCGTTGGCGTAGCCGAATAACTCGGCGACGGCGAGAAAGAACATTCGCCAGCGATGGAACCAACGGCGAGCCTCCGCCCGGCCGTAGCACGATTCGAGAATCGGCATGACCTCGCGCCGCCGCTCGTCCAGATTCTTCAGCCAAGCCTCGGACGTGCGTTGATAGTGCTGGCCGTTCCAACGCCATTGCCGCGTGACCTTCAGGTGCTGGTCGAATCGCCGCAGCAGTTGCTCGCTGGGCATGATTCCGCCGGTGAAGAAGTAGCGACCCATCCAATTGGAATCGCCAACGGTCTCGAACGGATACGCAAAGCGGCGATGACAGAAGATGTGGACGAAGAGCTTTCCCTCCGGCCGCAGCCAGCCGGAGATTCGTTCCAGCAGCTTGGCGTAGTTTCGCATGTGCTCGAACATCTCGACCGAGACGACCCGATCGAAGTGTCGCACGCGGCTCGCGTGCGTCGGTTCAAACTCATTCATATCCGCCGTGATGATCTGCAAATTCGTCAGCCCGCGAGCCGCCGCCTCGGCCTCAATAAATCGCCTCTGCGGCGCGGAGTTCGACACGGCCGTGATGCGGCTGAGCGGATATCGCTCGGCCATCCACAGCGAGAGCGAACCCCAGCCGCAGCCGAGTTCCAGGATGTCTTGGTCATCAGCGAGTTGTGCTCGCTCGCAAGTGATCGCCAGCGCGGCGTCTTCCGCATCGGCCAGCGAGGAGGACTCGTCCGGAAAGTAACACGAACTGTATTTGCGGCGCGGGCCAAGCACTGCGGAGAAGAACTCCGGAGGCAGTTCGTAGTGCTGCTCGTTGGCCTTGTCGGGAACGGGAGCGACCGGCCCGGCGATCATCATGGCAACGAACGCTTGCAGCGCCCGTTCGTTCGCGATGTCGTTGCCGCGATCCGAGTCTCGCAAGCGTTGTTCGCAGAGTCGTCGAATGGCCGAGCGAGTAAGGGCATCGGGAATCAGGCCGCGCTCGACAGCGTCGAGGCTTAGGGACAACAGGCTCATGCGGGGGCTTTCGCGGAGGGGACGAGGGGTCGGGGGCGTGAATTTCAGAGGGGTGTTACCGGACTTCCGGCTGGCGAGATTGATCGAAACGGGTGGTGACAAAGAGGTGCCTCTTTGGGAACGACACGAGTTGTAAGGCGGATCGTGGGATTCCTGGCTAACAGGCTCGGAAATGGTCACTGATTCGCGGATGGAACTCAATCGGGACGGTGTTCGGTGAATCGGAGGTCACCACCGTTTTCCGGCAAAATCCTGGCGCGGGTCGCTTGGGTTTTTCGTGGCAGCCGTTATGACACGCGACCCGAAATTTGACAGCAGTCGCGGACGAGACCGCCGACTGGGAGACGTGCGAGATTATGGCTGACAATTACATTTTCACGATCGAGTCGCTCACCCGGATGTATGAGGACAAAGAAGTCCTCAGCAACATTTGGCTGGCGTTTTATCCGGGAGCCAAGATCGGCGTGCTCGGCAACAACGGGTCCGGCAAGAGCACGCTGCTGCGGATCATGGCGGGTGAGGATAAGGACTACATGGGAGAGGTCCGCCCGGCGAAGGGGATCAAGATCGGGTACTTCGCGCAGGAGCCGAAGCTCGACAAGTACAAGACCGTGGCCGAGTGCATCAACGACGCGGTCGCCGAGTCGCACGCGCTTCTCGAACGCTACAACGAACTCAACCTGAAGCTCGGCGAGCCGCTGACGCCGGCCGAGATGGACAAGGTGCTCGCCGAGCAAGGCAAGTGTCAGGACAAGATCGACCACGACAACTTGTGGGAGTTGGATCGCACGCTCGATGTCGCGAAGGACGCGATGCGACTGCCTCCCGATGACGCGGAGATCGCGAAGCTCTCAGGCGGCGAGAAGCGGCGCGTGTCGCTGTGTCACATCCTGCTGCAGAACCCGGACCTGCTGTTGCTCGACGAACCGACGAACCATCTGGATGCCGAATCGGTCGCGTGGCTCGAAAAATTTTTGGAACACTTTGCCGGGACGGTCGTCGCGGTGACGCACGATCGGTATTTCCTCGACAACGTCGCGAAGTGGATTCTGGAATTGGACCGCGGCAGGGGAATGCCGTTCGAGGGAAATTACTCGTCGTGGCTGGAGCAGAAGTACGCCCGAATGAAGGTCGAGGAAAACAAAGAGTCCAAACGTCAGAAGGAATTGGCTCGCGAGTTGGAGTGGGTCCGCATGTCGCCGAAAGCTCAGGCGACCAAGAACAAGGCTCGTATGCAGCGCTACGAAGAGTTGCGATCACAGGAATACAAAGGGGCGGACGACACCGCCGCGTTTCAAATTCCGCCCGGCAAACCGCTGGGAGACTTGGTCATTCGCGCGGAGAAGTTGACGAAGGGCTTCGGCGACCGGCTGCTGTTCGAGAACATGGAATTCAATCTTCCGCGCGGTGGGATCATCGGCGTGATCGGGCCGAACGGAGCGGGCAAGACGACGCTCTTCAAGATGATCATGGGGGTCGAGCAACCGGATAGCGGCACGCTGCGCATCGGCAACGCGGTCGAACTCGCGTATGTCGATCAGTCGCGCGACACGCTGGACGGAGACAAGAGCGTCTATGACGAAATCTCCGGCGGAGCCGACATCCTGGAGGTCGGCGGGATGAAGATTCACGCTCGGAGTTACTGCGGCCGGTTCAATTTCAAAGGTTCCGATCAGCAGAAGCTGGTCAAGCAACTTTCCGGCGGCGAACGCAACCGCGTCCATCTCGCCAAGCTGCTGCGGAGCGGCGGCAATGTGATTCTGCTCGACGAGCCGACGAACGATCTCGACGTCGAAACGCTGCGCGCGTTGGAAGAGGGACTGTCGAGCTTCGGCGGTTGCGTGATCGTAACCAGCCACGACCGCTGGTTCCTCGACCGCATCGCCACGCACATCCTGGCCTTCGAGGGAGACAGTCAGACGTACTGGTTCGAGGGCAACTACAAAATGTACGAGCAACAGAAGCACGAGCGGCTCGGAGCCGACGCCGATCAACCGCACCGCATCAAGTACCGGCCGCTGGCGCGGTGAGTTGGGAGCTTGTGAAGATTTGGAGCCGCGACCGTGAGGGAGCGGTTGCTTCTCAGGACGTAAGGCCGCTCCCTCACGGTTGCGGCTCCAAGTCTTCGGTGGCTCGGGGCGTGGGAACGCGATTGAACTATCGCGGCTTGGGGCGGAAGCGGATGTCGTCGATATCCAAGCGGCCGGTTGCGCCGTTGAGGCCGATGCGAATGATCGCTTCTCGCGCTTCCTTCGGCACGGGGATCGTCGTGCCGACCAGCTCCCAGTCGGACTCGCGCAGCCACGGGCCGATGGCTTGCGTGTCGATTTCTTTGCGGAGCTGATCGTAGAAATGCACCACGAGCAGCGGCTTGGCAATCGGTTCACTGCCGGGGCGGATGTCTTTGACTCGGACTTGCAGGCTGATCGCGACCGAGCCGATCTTGCGGCCGTCAATCGCCATGCCTTGTAACGCTTGGGCGAGTCGGCCGGGGTCCGTGTTCTCCATTCGCAGGAAGACTTTGCCGTCCGGCGGTTCGGTGGTCAGCAACTCCGTCAGTCGTTGGTAATGCCAACTGTCGGGGAGGCAGTCTTTGTTTTCGTCGGTCTCAAAGCTGGCGTTGAGCAGTCGCGGATGGAGCGGATCGGGGAGCGACTCGCGCAGGTCTTCCGACTTGCCGGTCATCGGCACGAAGAGGGTCGGGATCAGCCGCTTCTGTTCGAGCTTGCCCGCTTTCTTCTCGAATAGATGAAACGCCTGCTGATACCGCTCACCCAACGGGATCAGCAGCTTGCCCCCTTCTTTGAGTTGCTGGACGAGTGGCACTGGGACGTTTTCCGGCGAGCAGGTCACGATGATCTTGTCGAACGGCGCGTGTTCGGGCCAACCGAGGTATCCGTCACCGACTTTGCAGAAGACGTTTTTGTAGTCGAGCTTCTTAAGCCGCCTCTCCGCCTCTTTGCCGAGCGGTTCGACGATCTCGATGGTGTAGACCTCTTTGACCAGTCCGCTGAGTACCGCCGCTTGATAGCCGCTGCCGGTACCGATTTCCAAAACGACGTCGGTCTCTTTCGGCTCGATGGTCTCGGTCATGTAGGCGACGACGAACGGCGGCGAGATCGTCTGCTGATTGCCGATGGGCAACGCCGCGTCGTGATAGGCTTCCTTCAGCAAGCCCGCCCGCACGAACTCATGCCGAGGGACGGTTCGCATCGCATCGAGCACTCGCGGGTCTTTGATCCCTTCCCGCTCGATGCACTCTTTGACCATGCGATGCCGAGTGTCGCGGAACTTGTCTGAGGATTGTGCGAACAACATTGACGAAAGCAGGCCGAGCAGACTCAGCGAGAGCCATTGGGAGCGCCACATGGTTCTGTCCCGTTTCCTCAGGTTGCGGGGAACGGGGTCGGGTGTGCGAATTTCAGATTTCGCCGCCAGCGACTATCCACTTCCTGAGCCGTCATCGGCGAAATCTGAAATTCGCGCACCCGACCCCTCGTTGATTACTTGAAGTCGGACGGATTTCCGAACAAGCCGCCTCGGCGGGGTTCCTCTCGCTCGCGGCCCCCCTTGAGCGGTGTCTTCCGCTTGGGCGGCGGAGCACTCGGTTCGGCTGAGGCCTCTTCGGGGGGCGGCGGCGGTGCTTCCGGCTTGGCTTTGAGCGACTTCAGAGAGAGTCCGATGCGGTGCTTGACTGGATCGACGTCGCGAACTTGCAGCTCCAATTCCTGGCCGATGGCGACGACGTCTGCGACGCGAGCGACTCGCTTGTAGTCCAGCTCGCTGATGTGAACCATGCCCTCCAGCCCCGGCTCCAGCTCCACGAAGGCTCCGAAGTCCGTCAACCGCGTGACCCTTCCAGTCACTTTCTCGCCGATGCCGTACTTGGTCGCCGCCGTCTCCCACGGGCTGTGACTAAGCTCCTTGACGCTCAGTCCAATTTTCTTTTTGTCTTCGCTGATCGAGATGACTTTGACCTTCACCGCCTGACCTTCGGCGAGCACCTCTTTGGGATGCTTGATGTGCTGCCAGCTCATCTGGCCGATGTGGACGAAGCCATCCAGTCCGCCCAGGTCCACGAACGCTCCGTAATCCTTGATCGTCTTGACGGTGCCGTCGAGCGTTTGGCCGATCTCCAGCGTGGCGAGGATTCTTTGTTCCGCTTCCACGCGTTCTTCGAGCAGCAACGCGCGGCGGCTGACGATCAGGTTTCGCTTGGCCTTGTTGGCTTCGAGAATCTTGACCGTCAATTTTTGACCGACGAACGATTCCAGATTCTCGACGAAGTGCAGAGCCACTTGCCCCGACGGCATGAAGCCGCGCAGTGAGCCGACGTTGACTTCCAATCCCCCCTTGTTGGTTTTCGTCACCGTGCAATCGACGACCAGTCCGATTTGCACCGCGTCCCAATTACCTTGGACCTTCTGTCGCCCGCCAGGGAGGCTGACGTGAATCAGACCTTCGTCGGGGCTGACCTTGTTTACGGTGACGGTCAATTCGGTTCCGACGGGCGGAACTTCTTTCCCTTCGAACTGCTTGAGCGGCAGGATGCCCTGCGAACGAAAGCCGAGGTCCAGGAACATATCTTCGCCGTGCAGCAGCGCGACCTTGCCCTTGAGCCGCTTGCCTTGCGTGAGTGTGTCTTCGGGCGGCGTGTCCGTGATCGGAGCCGTGACGTTGCCGACTGCTCCCACGGAGGAAGTTGAATCGCCGCCACCCATCGCCGCGTTGATCTCGGCTTCCAAGTCGGCATCGAGTTCTTGCTCGATCGGCATTTCGACGGTGCTTGTCTGTCGCAGCATCGGCGAATCTTGTGTTGAGAGATCGCGCATCGGCCGAGCTTCGCGTTCCGCTTCAGCGTCGATGTCTCGGCCCCGTTCCAGCTTCGCGGGATCGACCGAGCCAATCGCCTTGAACTCCGCGGTGCCGGTGGGGTTGAGCGTGACTCGGCGAGTTGCCTCTTCCGCAGGCGGATTGGTCTCCGCAATCGAGTCAGTGGTCACGGTGGGATCGACGGTGGAGAGAGAGGGATCAGACGACATTCGCGAAGCATCCTGAAACACAACCAACCACAAGTTCGCGAGCACTGCGAACGATTCGCGACCGCTTGGTTGACGCAGCCGAAACTGGGGCGAGAGCATATCGGCGCGTAATTCAATCGCAATGCTCCCAACGTCATCCGTTGGCCACGAGGCTCCGATTATTTCTGCCACTTTCATTCTTCGGACTCTTTCATTCGCAATCGAGTCACATCCACCGAGTCCATCAGACCAGGAGTTCCCCATGCCGACCGTGGCCGTTCTAGGAGCCAGTCGTGATCGCAATAAGTACGGCAACAGGTCGGTGCGTGCCCATGCGCGAGCCGGCTGGCAAGTCTTCCCGATCAATCCGCGAGCGGACGAGATCGAAGGTCATCGAGCGTATGACTCGCTGCGAGACCTCACGATCCGGCCGATCGATCGGGTGAGTGTTTATCTGCCACCGGAAATTGGAATCACCCTGTTGGACGAGATCGCCGCCTGTCAGCCACGAGAAGTCTGGCTCAATCCCGGCAGCGAAAGCGATGAGTTGATCACGGCAGCGGAGCGACTCGGCTTGTCAGTCGTCTGCGCGTGCAGCATCGTTGACGTTGGCGCGTCGAGCCGCGACCGAAACTAGCCAGTCATTCAGGGCGTCAGTACCATGCCCCGCGCTTGATCGAAGCGGAAATCGAAGTCTGGAAGACGCGCTTGAGCGCGACCAAAGACGGGTGAGTAGTAGCCAATGATGCGACGTCAGGAGAATGGGTCGGAACGAACGCGCTGGTTCAGGCGGATCGTCGGCAGTGCGCTGCTGATCTTCGTCGTGGCCCATGTTTCGTTCGCGCAACAGGCTCCCGCGAATAGCTCGACCTCTGGGACGACCGCCACTCCCGCGCCGGCGGGACCGAGGGTTGCCGATCCAAATAAGTTTCCGCCGACTCCCACCCCTTTCTTTCGTGGCAATCAACCGATTGAACTGAGTCGCATCGGTGCTCCGCAGGTTGGCTTCTATCTCAATCTGTGGCGATTCGTGCCGTTTCTCGGTTTGTTCTTCGGCTGGGTCTGGCTGGGGAAATGGGTCAACGAAGACAGCAACTCACTGAAGGTCAACAGCGAGTTCTGGAACTCGGCCCTCTTCGCGGGGGGCTTCGCGTCGATGCTGACGGGCATGGCGATGGCTCCGTTCGCGCTAGGCTTCTTTCTGTGTCTGGCACTACAAGGTTTGCCTCTGGGCTTATATATCCGCGAGCGAAATGCTTGCGTGCCAGAATCGGCTCGGCTGCTGACCCCCAAGCATATCAAGAGCGTCGCATTTCGATTGGCGGCGCGGCTGGGACTCTCGATCGGTGGCAAGAAATTCAAACAGCAATTGCTCGGCCCGGACATCGAGTTCGTCGGCAAGACTTCCACCGGTCGTCGCGACACCAGCCGGACATCGCAGGTCGAGAACTCGCGCGGGTTTCTCGCCGCGAAGGAACTGGTTTACGACGCGCTCATCAAACGTGCGACGGACATTCATCTCGAACCCAAAGAGGACGAACTGCAAGTCCGGCTCCGCGTCGATGGTGTGATGTACGCCGTCGAGCCGTTCGATCGAGCACTGGGCGACAACGTCGTCAACATCTTCAAGATCCTCGCCGCGATGGATATCACCGAGAAACGCAAGTCGCTCGACGGCAGCTTCCGAGCCATCACAGGTGGTCGCGAAATCGACTTCCGCGTCGCCACCCAAGGGACGCGCGACGGCGAGAAGATGACGCTCCGTATCCTCGACCAATCCAATTCGGTCAGCACGCTCAACGACCTCGGCTTCCGCAAGCAACTCGAAGAGCAACTCAAGGAAGTCGTGCATCAGCCGCATGGCCTGCTGTTGGTCTGCGGCCCGACCGGGGCCGGCAAATCGACGACGCTCTATGCCTGCCTCAATGACATCGACTCTTATCAGCAGAACATTATCACGATCGAAGACCCCGTCGAATATAAGATGGCGAACGTGACACAGATCGAGATCAACACGAAGGCCGGCCAGACATTCGCGAACTCGCTGCGCAGCGTCCTGCGACAAGACCCGGACATCGTGATGATCGGCGAAATTCGCGACGGCGAAACGGCGAACATCTCCTGCCAAGCGGCCAACACCGGCCACATGGTCTTCTCGACGGTTCACGCCAACGACGCGATCACCGCGCTCTACCGCATGATCGACCTGGGCGTGGACGTGTCGATGCTGTCGAGTTCCCTGAGCGCGATCCTGGCTCAACGATTGGCTCGGCGACTCTGCTCGGACTGCAAAGAGTCCTACGTCCCCAAGCCGGAGTTCTTGAAAAAGGCCAATCTCCCCGCCGAAAAGATCGAGAAGCTCTATCGCCCTCCGAAAGAAGGGGAGAACGCCGCCTGCCCCACCTGCGGCGGCATGGGCTATCGCGGCCGAGTCGGCGTCTACGAGTTGCTCGTCATCACCGATCGCATGCGTGACTTGATCCGCGACAAGGCCGCGCTCTCCGTCTTGAAGGCGGAAGCTCGCAAAGGCGGAATGCTCTACATGCAGGAAGAGGGGCTCCGACTGGTGGTGAAGGGGATCACGTCGATTGACGAGTTGCTACGCGTGGTGAAATAGACTGCGGATGACGAATTGCAGATTGCAGATTGGACGGCAGAGGAGGCAGCCTCTTGGTCGTCACCTCCTCCGCCGTGTCCGTCAATCTGCCATTTGCCATCTTTTTATCTGCCATCTGCAAAGTCCTCCCAAAGTTGAAAGCCCAACCATGATTGAAGTCCTACTGCTGCTGATTTTCGCCGGAGTGACCTACTCGGTCGCCGGTGAAGGGGCTTGGGGTGCCGCGATCACTTGCGTCAGCACGATTCTGGCTGGCTTGATCGCATTGAACTTTTTCGAGCCGATCTGCAACAGCCTGCTCGGATCGAACTATTACTGGCAGGCGCGGCTCGACCTGATCGTGCTGGTGGGACTGTTCGCCGCCGCCGTGGCCGGTCTGCGAGCGGGGGCGGACTATTTTTCGCCCGTTTATATTGGCGTGCATCGCATGGTTCACGAAGTCGCGCGCTGGGGCTGCGGCTTGCTGGCTGGCTATGTGACGATGGCGTTTCTGCTGACCGCCTTGCATACCGCGCCGCTGGGCCGCGAGTTCATCGGCTTCAAACCCGAACGTCCCAATTTCTTCGGCCTGTCTCCTGATCGGCAATGGCTGGGCTTCATGCAATGGACCACCGAGCGAGTCTTTTGCCAATCTCCCGCGCGGATCTTTGATGGCCCTGTCGTCGCACTGGGCGATCAGAAAGCCGAACCCAAACCGGTTCCGAACACCGTCTGGCCCTCGTTTCCCATTCGCTACGCCACGCGGCGCGAACGAGGCGCGGGAATGGCCGCCACCGCTACGCAGACTCCCATTCGACCGGTCGCGCCGCCGAAAGCGGGTGGGCCAGGGTTCTGAGTGTTGGTCTGAAAGGCGTCATTTTTCGAGAGGACTCTTACGCGATGACATCTCGCCTCAGCACCGGCCTTCCGCAACTCGATGAGATGTTGGGTGGGGGTCTTTTGCCCGGCACACTGACGGTGGTCGTCGGGGCCACCGGTATCGGCAAGACGCAGCTTGGGCTGCAATTCGCTCATGCCGGACGTGCGCAAGAAGGCGAATCGGGGATCGTGCTGGACCTCACCACGCGCGGCGATTCGCAGAATCAGGCCGAGTACGCGGAGCGCCTGTTCGATTGGAAATTCCGCGAGTTCGCGACCGAAGGGATTTCTGACGTCGGCGACGTGTGGCAGCGCGAGCTTGCTCGATTCGATTATCTGCACCTGTTCCGCCGCAGCGGTCGCCGAGTCACTCAAGCCGATCTCTCCGTCGAAGAGTGGCAAGAGTGGAACGCCGAACTGGCTCGCAAGCTCGACCGTGCGGTGCAATTCTTCTACGGCAACTTTGTGCAGGGAGTCCGCCGCTGCGTGCTCGACGGCGTCGAGCCGACCGAACGAGCCAGCGACAGCTTTCAGTTCCAAGTGATCGACTACGTCTATCACCAGATTCTGCGGAAGGACGACGACTGGGTCGCGCGCGATCTGTTCCGAGTCCACTTCCGCTCGCAAGCCGCCAACGTCGCCGCGCATCGCTATGACCATCGGGGCGTCGGCTGCGTGTTGCTTTACACGTCGCACGAAAACTTGCTCGACGACTTACTCTCCCGGCCGATTGAAAGTGGCGACGCGCTCTCGAACGCAAACACGATCATCCTGATGGGCAAGGTTCGCGACGGACTGCGCGTCCGCCGCGCTTTGCACATCGCCAAGCATCGCGGCAGCGCGTGCGATGACCGCATCGTGCCGTTTGAAATCACACAGCGAGGTCTCGTGATCGAACAGACTGCTTGAGAACCCTCTCCCAGCGACCTACCATTCGACCGACGCACGCGAGACCACTCTCCGAGGGAGCTGCCATGACGGCCGGTAAAAAGATCTTGCTGATCGAAGATGATCGGGACATCGCCACAACCTTGATGAAGGTGCTCGAAGGTGCCGACTATCTTGTGCAATGGGCTCAGAACGGTCTCGAAGGGCGACGCTTGGCCGAGACCATTTCGCCGGAACTCGTCATCACCGACATGATGATGCCCAAGATGGGGGGGTTCCCCGTTCTCGAATTCCTCAAAGGGATGGATCACCCGCCCAAGGTCATCATGATCACGGCCAACGAAGGGGGCCGGCACAAAGCCTATGCCGAGATGCTCGGCGTCGATGATTACCTCCGCAAACCGTTCGCGATGGAAGTGCTGCTGGAGGCCGTCGAGCGTTCGATCGGCCCCGCCCTTTCGCCCGAAACATCCGGTTCAGAGAAACTCCGCCGAGCGATCAAGAAGAAAACATGAGCGACTTTGCTCACGGCACATCGACCGACCACAAGTCCTGATGTCCGTCCCGTTCGGAAACGATCACCAAGCGTCGGCCATCGGGAGACCAGCACGCGAAATCATCTTGCTCGACGTGATTGGTGATTCGCGCGAGGCCCGACCCATCCGGCGCGAGGCTGTAGATTTCATAATTGCCGTCGCGGTTGCTGGTGAAGGCGATGCGGCGTCCGTCGGGCGACCAGCGCGGGCGAATGTCTTGCTTGGGACTCTCGGTCAGGCGTCGAACATCGGTGCCGTCGGACTTCATCACATACAGGTCGTAGTCGCCGTCGCGCGTCGAACTGAACACGACCTGTCGGCCATCGGGCGAAAAGCTCGGCCAGTTGTTGATGCCCGATGAGTCCACCAATCGAGTCGGCTGCTTCGCATCGATGCCGGTCGTGAAGAGATGCTGACGGCCCTCTTCGGGATAGCTGTAAAGCACGCGCGAGTTATCCGGCGCGATCGCCGGGCTGTGCATCCCGGAGAATCCACCACCTGGCGGAATGTCGGCCTGTGTGCCGGTCATCAAATCCTTGATGACCAGTGCGAGGCTCAGGTTGCCCCGATTCTGCACGAACGCGAGATAACGACCATCGCGTGAGACTGCCGGCTCGAACTCTGACCGCGTTTCATCGGGATGCAGCGACTCGACCTTGCCGCTGGCGAGCGTCAGTTTCATCAGCCGCAATTGCTTCGGCCGATCGAGGACCGAGAACAGCAACTCGCTGCCGTCCGGTTTCAAGAAGACGGGATCACGTTTGCCCCGACCGTCAGTCGTCAGTCGAGTTGGCTCAGCGGCGAGCGATAGTTGAACGAGCCAGAATCCCGCGAACAGCGCGACGCACGAAGGCCAACGAGTCCTCGGCAGCGAAGGTTTTTTCTGCACTGCAATCATTTGAAATCTTGTTTTCGTGAAAAACTCGACGCTGAAAGCGCCAAGGTCCGAAGCGACCTTAACTAGCAAGTCTCTGTGTTTCTCGAATTCACTTCGCGTTCTTTGCGACCTTCTGTTCCAAAATGCGTTTGAAACAAAAGGTCGCAAAGAACGCGAAGTAGGACAAAGTATTGCGAAACAACTTGTGAAACGGTCTAGTCGCCTTTGATTCCGAAAGTCGTTGCTGTTGAGACAAGTTTTAGCGAGTTGATTCGGTGTGCTCAGATCAGTTCGTGAATGACGCTGCCGCCGTCGAGGACTCGGAGTTCGGCGCGGGCTTGGGCATCGAGGCCGGCGAGTTCGCTCATCGTGGTGCCGACCATCAGCGGAGTGATCCCTTCCGTGACCGGGTCTTCGGCGTACTTGTCGCTCGCGCCGATCACGCGGCCCGTTTCGATGCCAGCTCCCGACCACAGTGAGAAGTAACAGCGCGGCCAGTGATCGCGAGCGGCTCGGCCGTTGATCCGCGGGGTACGACCGAACTCGCCCATCGCCACGACCAGCGTCGTCTTCAACAACCCGCGCGAGTCGAGATCATCCAGCAACGCCGAATAGGCTCGGTCGAAGATCGGGCAGTGCGTGTCTTGCAGCAACTCGAAGTTGTAGATGTGCGTGTCCCAGCCGAAGTCGCAGTTGGGCGTGATCGACTCGACGTACTCGGACCAGTTGACTTGGATGTACGGCACACCGGCCTCGACCAATCGTCTCGCCAGCAGACAGCTTTGTCCGAACGTCGTCTGTCCGTAATTGTCTCGCAACTTTTGCGGTTCGCTCGACAGATCGAACGCCGCGCGAGCGGTTGGTGTGGTCAACAACCCATACGCTCGTTGAAAGGTGCGGTCCCATTCGTCGATGCCCGCCGCTTCGAGTTGTCGCGGCACGTCATCAACCAGCGACAGCAACGAGCGGCGGTCGGAAACACGATTCGGCGTCAGCCCATCGAGCAACTGCAACGCGGGGATTTCAACCTCACCGCGATCCGAGCAACTGACCATGAACGGATCGAAGGTCTTGCCGAGCGTCCCGCCGCCGTAGCCATCCAGCTTGCGAACGACGTCGCGCGGGATGCCTCGTCCAACCGACACGAACGGCGGCAGCGAACCGCGATGTCCCCGATGCTTGGCGATAATCGAACCGAAGTTCGGCCGCACCGGTTCGGGCTTCTCTTTGAAGCCGGTCAGGCCGACGGTCCCCGCATCGGGATGTCCCGGTTCCGAAGTGACGTGACTGCGAATGACCGTGTACTTGTCCGATCGTGCGGCCAGCTTCGGGAGCAGTTCACTGACCAGCAATCCCGGCGTGCGCGTCGCAATCGGCGAGAAGGGGCCACGATATTCCATCGGAGCATCTGGCTTTGGATCCAGAGTATCGACGTGGCTCGGAGCGCCCCAAAGCCAGACGAGCAAAATGGACTTGGCTCGCGTCGTCGCCGCAGCCTGAGCAATGTCGTTCGAGGTCAACGCTCCGAGCGTCCAAGGCAACGTCGCCCCAACACGCAGAAACGATCGGCGGCCGGCGCGGTCGCAAGTCTTCGCTCGAAAAGTCCCGACGTCGAACATGGTTGATTTCCGTGGCACAGGCGGCTCGCCTGTGCTCTTCGAAGCATCAGGCGGGCGAGCAATGTATTCGGCGCGGCGCGAACTCGACAGCCAGACTTCAACGTCGCGACGTTGCAGGCGAGCCGCCCGCAACTACGAGGGGTCATACAGCGCCGCCAGTTCGCGTTCGTACTTCGCCAAGATGTGCCGGCGGCGAACCTTCATCGTCGCCGTCAGTTCGTCGGCCACCAGTTGGAACGGCCTGTCGAGCAGCAAGCAGCGCTTGACTCGTTCCGGCTGACTAACGACTTCCATCAACACGTCGATGCGCGATTGAATGAACTCCGTCAGCGCTGCCGTCGTCACAAAGCCGGCCGACACGCTCCAACCGCAGCCGAGCTTCTCCGCCTCGGCGCGCAGCAACGCTTCGTTCGGAACGATCAGCGCGCTGATGAAGTGCCGGCCGTCGCCATACACGACCGCTTGGTCGATGAACGGGTCGCTGGTCAGCAGCCGTTCGAGTTCGCTGGGTGCGATGTTCTTTCCGGCCGAGGTGACGAACAAATCTTTCTTGCGATCGGTGATCGAGAGAAAGCCTTCGTCATCGAGTTGGCCGACATCGCCAGTGTGCAGCCAGCCGTCGCGGATCGTCTCGGAGGTTGCGGTCGGGTTCTTCCAATAGCCCTGCATGACGTGCGGGCCGCGAGTCAGGATCTCGCCGTCGTCAGCGATGCGAACCTCAACGTCTTCGATCATTCGGCCGACGGAGCCGATCTTGAACGACTCGGCGTTGTTGAACGAGATCACCGGCGAACTCTCCGTGAGCCCGTACCCTTCCAGCAGCGGAATCCCCGCCGCATGAAACGCCTCGCACACATGCCGAGGCAACGGTGCTCCGCCGGAGGTGAGCTGCTTGATGCGCGGTCCAAACAGTTTTCGCAGCGACTCGTCGCGCTGTTGTGGCGGCTGGCCCGCGACGTTGTTCCAAACTTTCTCGTAGAAGCGAGGCACGGCGGTCAGCCATGTTGGCCGAATCTCGGCAAGGTTGCTGACCAGTGTCTCAATAGATTCCGCCAGCGCGAGCGTGACGCCAGCCCACGTCGTTAAGTAATGATCGACGGTGCGAGCATAGATGTGGCTGTACGGCAGCCAGCTCAGCAACACATCGTCCGGTTCCATGAACGAGATTTTTCCGGTGCTGGCCGCGTTGGTCAGCAGGTTGTCGTGCGAGAGCATGACCCCTTTCGGATTTCCGGTCGTGCCGCTGGTGTAGATGATCGTCGCCAAGTCGCGACCGGTGAGCGCCGCTTCTCGCCGAGCGATCTCTTGCCGTCCTGCTTCGCCGGTCTGCCAGCCGCGATGCTTCAGTCCTTGCCAAGTCAGCAACTTGAGCCGGCAATTCGCGGGGGAGACGATCGGCTCGAAGGAGACCAAGAACTCCAGAACCGGCAGCGAGGCCAACACGGCGAAGACTTTGTCCGCTTGAGTTTGCCCACTGACGATAATGCCACGCGACTCACTGTGCCCGACTTGGTATTCGACCTGAGCCGCCGCCAACGGCGCGTGCAGCGGCACGTCGGCCGCGCCGCCACTGAGGATCGCATGATCGGCGATTAGCCACTCGAACCGATTCTCACTGAGAATCGCCACGCGGTCTCCGGGTTGAATTCCCAACGCGATCAGCCCGGCTGCGGCCTCGTCCGCTTGCCGCCGATAGTCGGTCCAAGTCAGATCGTGAAACAATCCGTCCCGCTTGTGACGCAGCGCGATTCGCGAACGTAATCGTTCCGCCGTGTGCCGGTGCAAATCGCAAAGATGCCGATCGTTCATCGCCAAGCCTCCTTGAATCGCGCGACTCTCATCGCGCGTCTTTGCCCAACCCAGCGGTCGCTTCGCGAAGTGCCTGAAGTTCTTTCTCCTTCGCGGCGAGCAAGCGTTCGCATCCACTGAGCAAGAACCCATACCACGACACCGCTGCGCCAAGCACGCCGAGCCAGATGACATGGACGTTTCCATTCGCGAACCCATAGCCGATGACGCTCAACGCCACCAACTCGAGGAATACCATTCCCGTTGGAGAGGATGTTTTGCGATGCAGTTCCAGCAACGGAGCCGCGACTTTCTCACAGAGCGTTCGCGTCATCATCAGCATCTTTCCTAAAAATGGAGGGCGAATGCCTTCACCGATTCTTCTTCTCGCGAACAAGCGGCGATTCGGACAGAGTGAAGAGGATGATCTCTTCGCCGGTCGCCGTGCTGATGTCGTGGTGCAGGCTCAAGACTTTGACGCCGGTGGCCACTTCAACCATCTCGTCCAAAACCGGCCGGGCGAGTTCGACCAGTTGGGTGCGGACTTGTTTGAGCAGATCTCTCCCCTTTTCAGGAATGAGCGTCTTGACCAAGTGCTGTTCGGCGGCGGTCAACACGCCACGCAGTCGAACGAGGAGCATGTCGCCAAACAAGTGGGTCTGAATATCCTTCGGGCCACGGCCCATGTATTCCTGCTCGAAGCTCGCGATCCCTTGGCAGACGGCGGCTTCGATTTCTCCTTGCGTTTTCATCGCTAACTCCAATGGTGGCCGCACGAAAATCTGAACGGCGAGCGTTTGCCGCTCATTGTAGTCATCGCAAAAGAAGAACGTAGTAATCGCCAAAGAAGATCCCAAACCCGATTGCGTTCTGGATTTCTAGCGATACAAGTGGTCCCATCGAAATGGGGTGGGTTTCAAAAACACTCTCTCGATGTTTTCGGATGACTTCATAAAGCGCAACTCGGCGGATGCCGGTGGGCGCGTTACTGAGTAAGCCGACGCGGCGGAATCCTTTCAAGGGGTTCGACCGCGTCGGCTTTTTTTGTGGACTTTCGGACGACTTAATAAAGCGCAATCCGGCTCGTTCCGGTGGGCGCGTTCATGAGTAGGCCGACGTGGTGAAACCCTTTCAGGGATTCCGCCACGTCGGCTTTTTTTGTTGTGCGGTGCTCCCAGGTTGCCCCAGCCGGCCTGATGACGCTCGGTCCCACGCACTCACACGAACGATGCGGCTGGTGCCTTTGCGAAGAGTGACATGTTGCCACTTTTCGAGTTCTCAGTCATCCACGTCAGGAGCGAAGTCATGTTGACTCAAAATTGGTCGAACGTCATTCAGAATTGGTTTTCCCAAGGAACTCGAACGAGAGCAACGTCGCGGAATGCCGATCGTCGCCGTCAGCGACAGACCCTTCGCCAAATTTCCATTGAGAGTTTGGAAGCACGGATTCTGCCCGCCACCATCATTGTCACCGGCAACGGAGATGGAACGGATGGATTCGTCACGCTGCGCGAGGCGGTCACTTCGATCAACGCGGGAATCGACACTTCCGACGTGACATCCGTCGGGGCGTATGGCGTCAACGACACGATCAATTTCAACATTTCCGGTGCGGGCCTGCAGACAATCTCGCTGCTGTCGTCTCTGCCGACGCTCATGAAACCAGTGGTCATCAACGGCTACACCCAATCGGACGCCAGCCAAAACACGCTGGTCGATACGGACAACGCGGTCCTGCGGATCGAGTTGGATGGCACCAGTGCGGGGGGTGGAACGAACGGGTTGGTGCTCGGTACGGGGTCGAGCGGTTCCAGTGTCAGCGGGTTGGTGATCAATCGTTTTTCCGGGTCGGGAATCCGGGTGCTGTCTGACGGCAACACGATCACCGGCAACTTCATCGGGACCGGTGGCACGGGCAATACCGTTGCGAGCGCGACCAGTGGTTTCGGGATCGAGATCGACGGGCACTTCCGCAATACGATTGGTGGCACAACTCCGGCGTCGAGAAATGTCATCGGGGGGAATTCCGACGGCATCAACCTTAACACGGGTTCTCAGAACAATGTGATTCAAGGGAACTTCATCGGCGTCGGCGCGGATGGCGCGACGGCGGTGGGAAACCGATTACACGGCGTGGCTCTGCGAGGGAACGGCGGACTGGGAGTTCAAGACAACTCGATCGGCGGCACGTTGGCGGGAGCGGGCAATACGATCGCGAACAACGGTTCCGCCGGAGTGGCCGTGTTCGGCGATCCGTTGTCCATTCGTCAGAACACCGGCAATGCCATTCTTGGCAACTCGATCTTCAACAACGGACTCAGCAGTCCCGCGACGATTCCGGGAATCGATCTTGTCGGGACCGGTTCCTATCCGACGGATGACGGCGTCACCGCCAACGACTCTGGATTGATGCCCGCTGACCCTGATGATGCCGACAGCGGCCCCAACCTCTTGCAGAATTTCCCCGTGCTGACATCCGCCACGAGCGGAATGCTCGGCACGACGATCATGGGGACGCTCAACAGCAGCACTCAAACAACGTACCGGATCGAGTTCTTCGCCAGTCCCACCGTCAGCGCGACTGGTTTCGGTGAAGGTCAGAAGTTCCTCGGCTTCACGAACGTGACGACCGACAACAACGGCAATGCGAACATCAGCTTCATCACGACCTTGGCGAACACGGTGCCGAGCGGCCAGTTCGTCACGGCGACCGCGACGTCCGGAGGAACTTCCACGGGCACCACACCCACAGGCGCGGCGGCCATCTTGGGGACGGCGGCGAACTTCGCGATCTTGGCCGGTTCGGCGATCACGATCACCGGCCCGACCAACCTCTTGGGAGATGTCGGCATCAGCCCAGGATCGGCACTCGATCCCGCCTCGTTCACGACGACGGGCACGGTCCATATCACCGATGCGGTCGCGCTGCAGGCGAAGATTGATCTCGCCACGGCTTACGATTCCCTCCTCCCCGCACAACTGCCGTTCACGACCGATTTGACCGGCACGGATCTGGGTGCGCTTTTGCAGCCGCTTACGCCGGGGGTCTATCACTTCGACACGTCGGCGCAGTTGACGGGGACACTCAAGCTCGACACCCAGGGCGATCCTCATGCGCGTTTCGTGTTTCAGATCGGAAGCACGCTCATCACCGCCGTCGGTTCGGAAGTGGTGTTCGTGCTCGGTGGATCGTCTGACAATGTCCTCTGGCAGGTCGGCAGCTCCGCGACGATCGGGGTCGGCACGGACTTCGTTGGAAACATTCTCGCGCTGACGAGCATCACCTTGCAGAACGGTGCGACGCTGGCGAGCGGCCGAGCCTTGGCGCGAAATGGAGCCGTGACGATGAACACGATCGTCGTCGATTCCACGATCCCGCCGCAGAACAACACGTCGGAGTTCTCTGCTCCTCAGCAGGTTCCCAATCTGACTCCCACGACGCTGACGATCGGGAATCAGACGGTGACGGAAGGGGGCAATTTGATGTTCACGGTCACTCTGTCGGCGGCCGTGCTGGGCGGAGTGACGGTGGATTTCGCGACGACCGACGGAACGGCCAAAGATGGCGTCGGCGAGAGCGAAACGGACTACACGGCCGCGAGCGGGACATTGACGTTCCTGGGAATGGCGGGCGAGACGAAGACCATCACAGTGCTCACCGCGACGGACACGAAGGTCGAGCTGAATGAGACGCTGAGCGTCTCGTTGAGCAACGTCTCAACGGGCACCGTGACCACGGTCGGAAGTCCCGCGACGGGGACGATCACCAACAACGACAGCGCGACGATCTCGATCGCCGATGCCACGGCCACCGAGGGAGGCAACTTGGTCTTCGCCGTCACGTTGACCAATCCGGTTGATGTCAACACGGTCATCACGTTTTCGACGTTCGATGGCTCGGCCACCACGGTCGACAACGACTACACCAGCCAGACCGCTCAGACGCTGACGATCGTTGCCGGTCAGACCAACGGCATGATCACGGTCGCGACCTTCGCCGATGCCAATATCGAGTTGGCCGAAACGATGACGGTCGTGCTCGCGAACATCAGCGCTAGTGGTCGGAATGTGACATTCCTCGACGACACCGGCATCGGGACGATCAACCCGCCGGGCAATTTCAGTTCGCCAGTCATCACGTCAGACTCGACGGCGAGCGTGGCAGAGAACTCCAGCATCGCGACGGTGGTGCTGGACGTGAACGCGACGGATGCCGACGTCCCGGCTCAGACATTGAGCTTCGCTTTGTCTGGCACGGACGCGGTGCGATTCAACATCAACAGCACAACGGGCCAGATCACGTTCGTGGCGTCTCCGGACTTTGAGACTCCCACCGACGTCGGCGCGAACAACGTCTACAACGTCACGGTGACGGCGACAGACAACGGCGTTCCGTCGAGATCGACGGCGCAGGCTCTGACGATCACCGTGACCGACGTGTTGCCGACGTTGACCATCAACGACGCCAGCGTGACGGAAGGAAACAACGGAACAACGGCGATGACGTTCCAAGTGACTCTGAGTGACGGTGTCTCATCGGGATTCACGGTGGGCTACGGACCTCAAGATGGAACCGCGACGGTTGCGGACAACGACTATGAGGGACCACCGTCTGCAAGCCTGCGACTGGGTTCATTCAATGCGGCGCGCGGCGGCATCTTCAGTTTGTCGGACGGTTCGGTCGCGACGGAGATGAGATCGGTCATCCTGTCGCGCTTTCCCGGAGCGACCATCACCGGCACCAGCACGTTGACCCCCGCGTTCCTCGCGAACTTGGATGCCGTGTGGCTCAACAGTGTGTTTGATAACACGACGCCGATCTCACCGCTGACGGCGGCGGAACAATCCGCGCTGCTGGACTTTGTGAGGGCCGGCGGTCGAGCCATGATTTTTGGAGAGAACAGTTTCTTCAATGACGAGAGTCTGCTGTCTCCTTTCGGTGCCACGACGACCGACACGCTGATTGGACTGCATCCGGGAACGATCTCGAACACGACGCATGTGTTGACGAACGGCCCGTTCGGAGTGGTCACGCGACTGCAAGGAAACTATCCGGGGAATCTCTCGACGATCCCTTCCAACGCGCTGTCGTTGGGAACGTGGACCGACAGCGGCAAGACGAGCGTTGCCGTGCTGGACCCCGGAGCGTTGGGGGCTGGCAGTGGACTCGTGGTGTTGCTGTCGGATGTGAATTTCTACGGCGACCAATTCGGAACGGCGGACAATCCGAAGCTGATGCTGAATGCTCTGTCGGCCTTGAGCACTCCGCCGCCGCAACTGACGTTCGTCGGCACAACGGGCGAAGTTCGCACGCTCACGGTCTCGATCAACGGCGACTTCAAAAACGAGGCAAACGAGACGCTGAACGTGTTGCTCGGCCAAATCGTGGGCAACAACTCGGTGACCACATTGGACGGCAACGGACTGGGCACGATCCTGAATGATGACGGCGGACCTCCGGTCGCGCCGGTCGTCAACGATCAGGGTTTCAGCCTCAACGAGAACAGTGCGAACAACACGGCCTTCGGCACGGTCGTGGCCACGGACCCCGGCGACGTGCTGACCTACTCGATCCTCAGCGGCAACACGGGCGGAGCGTTTCAGATCAACAGCAGCACCGGCCAATTGACCGTCTTGAACAAGGCCGCTCTCGACTTTGAAACGACCCCCACCTTCCTGCTGACTGTGAAAGCGCAAGATGTCGGCGGCTTGAGCGACACCGGACTCGTGACGATCAATCTGAACGACTTGTCGGAGAACGGACTCGTGACTCTGATCATCGACGATGTCAGTCATTTCGAGGGGAACAGCGGGACGACGGCGTTCACGTTTACTGTGACCCTGAGTGCCGCGACCTCGTCCAGTTTCCAAGTCCCGTTCCAAACCATGAACGGCACGGCCACCACCGCGAATAACGATTATGTGCCGCTCAGCTTGAACAGCAGTTTGGTGGTCGGGGCCTTCAACTCGACGCGAGGCGGCGCGTTTGGCCTGTCCGACGGAGCCAGCGCGGCGGCGATGCGAGCGGAGATCCTCGCGGCCTTCCCGGGCGCGACGATCGTCGGCACGGACACATTGAGCGCGGCGTTTCTCTCGACCGTCAACGTGGTGTGGCTCAACAGCGTCGCCGGGAATGCGGGGGCCACGGCTCCGCTGTCGGCGGCCGAGCAATCCGCGTTGCAGAACTTCGTCAGCGCCGGTGGCGGCGCGATTCTGTTTGGCGAGCACAGCTTCTTCGACGACTCCAGCTTCCTGTCGCCGTTCGGTCTCGATACGGCCAGCGGACTCACCGAGGTCATCGCGGGAACGATCACCAACACGACTCACGCGGTCACGGCCGGGCCGTTCGGTAACGTGACGACGATCAGTTCCAACTATCCTGGCAACATCACGACATTGGGCGGCGCGACCTCGCTGGGGACTTGGAACGGCAGCGGGCTTCCGGCTTTGGCCGTGCTTAGCTCCGGGTCCGGCAATGTGGTCGTTCTCACTGACGTGAACATGTACGCCGACCGGTTGAACCAAGCCGGCAATCAGAATCGCGAACTGTTGCTCAACGCGATCGCCTTCGCGAAGCCGGCGGGCAATCTGCAATTCGCCGGCACGGCCGGAGAAACTCACACCATTCGTGTGCTGGTCAACGGCGACTTCGCCAGCGAAGGGGACGAAAACTTCAGCGTCTTGCTGGGGAGCGTGATCGGCACGAACGAAGTCACTGTCACCGACGACACCGGAATGGGCACCATCAAGAACGATGACGCCGCGGCGGTTGCGCCGGTCGTCAACGATCAGAGCTTCAGCCTCAACGAGAACAGCGCGAACAACTCGGTCGTGGGGACAGTCATCGCCACGGACCCCGGCGACGTGCTGACCTATTCGATCCTCAGCGGCAACACGGGCGGAGCGTTCGCGATCAACAGCAGCACCGGCCAACTGACGGTCGTGAATTCGACGCTGCTCGACTTTGAAACGACCCCCTCGTTCATGCTGACTGTGAAAGCGCAAGATGGCAGCGGCTTGAGCGACACGGGCATCGTCACCATCAACCTCAACAATGTGCAGGCCACGCTGTCGATCAACGATGTCAGCCAAGCCGAAGGGAACAGCGGCACGTCGCTGATGACGTTCAACGTGATGCTGAGTGCCGCGAGTGGTTCGGGATTCAGCGTGGCGTTCAACACGCAGAACGGCACCGCGACCACAGCGAACAACGATTATGTGTCGCTCAGTTCGAACAGCAGTTTGAGGGTCGGAGCCTTCAATGGAACGCGCGGTGGCGACTTCAGCTTGTCGAATGGAGCAAACGGGGCGGCGATGAGAGCAGCCATCCTGGCCAACTTCCCGGGCGCGACGATCGTCGGCACGAACACCTTGGATGCGGCGTTTCTTTCGACGGTCAATGTCGTGTGGCTCAACAGCGTGGCGACCAACACGGCCGCCACGTCGCCGCTGACGCTGGCCGAGCAAACCGCGTTGCAAACCTTCATCAGCGGCGGGGGTGGCGCGATCGTGTTCGGCGAGCACAACTTCTTCAACGACACGAGCCTGTTGTCGCCGTTCAACCTGGCCACGGACAGCAGCAACGACGGACTCACCGTGGGGACGATCACCAACCTGGCTCACCCGGTCACGTCCGGGCCGTTCGGGAACGTGACGACGATCAACTCCAACTTCTCCGGCAATCTGACAGCACTGGGAACTGCGACCTCGCTAGGGACTTGGAACAGCAGCGGACTCTCGGCCTTGGCGGTGCTCACTTCCGGCTCTGGCAAAGTGGTGGTTCTCACGGATGTGAATTTGTATGCCGACCAGTTGGCTGCTGCGGACAATCAGAAACTGCTGCTCAATGCGTTGGCGTTCGCTCAACCGGCGGGCGATCTGAAATTCGTCGGCACGGCCGGTGAGATCAAAGCCATTTCCGTCACCATCAACGGAGACGGCACGCTCGAACCGACAGAGGACTTCCGCGTGCTGCTGACGGGCATCACCGGCAACAACGACGTCAGCATTCTGGACAACACAGGTGTCGGAACCATTTCCAACGATGATTTGTCGTCGGTCCTGCAGATTGGCGATGCGCTGATCTCGGAACGCTCGAAGCAATCGGCCAACGCGACCTTCAACGTGACGCTGTCTTCGCCCAGCACTGAGGCCGTGTCAGTGAACTACAGCACGACGCGAGTCCTCAACAGCGGAATCGCGGCCATCGGAAGCGGCCCGACGGCCACCGTCGGCAAGGACTTCAAGGCGACAACCGGCACGGTTCGATTTGCACCCGGTCAGATGAGTCAAACCGTGACTGTGCCGGTGCTCGACGATGTGTTGCACGAAGGGGATGAAACCTTCTTCTTGCAGCTCAGTTCCGCGACGGGAGCCGCCATCTCGGATGGACTCGGCCAAGCGACGATTCGCGACAACGACGCGGCTCCGAAATTGACCATCACCGACGCCACCGTTACCGAGAAAGACACCGCGACGGTGGAAGCGAAATTCACGGTCAAGCTGTCCGCCGTCAGCGCGGTGCCAGTGACAGTCGAATTCTCGACGGCCGCTGGAACGGCAACGGAAGGAGCCGACTATCAGGCGTCTCGCGGAACGCTCACCTTTAATCCGGGCGAGACCTCGAAGTCGATCATCGTCGTGACGAGTGCGGACCTCCTCCATGAAGCCAGCGAGACGTTCTTCGTCAACCTGTCGAACTCGATTCAAGCCGTGATCGTGGATGGCCAGGGACGCGGCACGATCAAAGACAACGACAAAGCTCCCAAGCTGTCGATCGGCGACGTCAGCATGATCGAAGGCACGACGGCCGAGTTCACCGTCAGCCTCTCGGCCCCCAGCGGCCAGTCGGTGACGGTCAACTATGCGACCGCCAACGGGACGGCGATCGCCGGACGCGAATACGCGGCGCTCATTGGCACGCTCACGTTTGCCGCCGGCGAGACCAGTAAGACCATTCGAGTGGCGCTCACGCCCGACGCGATCGCCAATGCGAGCAAGACCTTCAAACTAAATCTCAGCAAGGCGGTCAACGCTCTGTTCGCCGACAGCCAAGCGCTGGCGACAATTCTCGACAGCAGTAACTGATTCGCACTGCAAGAATTGATTGCGCGAAGTGCCGTTAGTTTCCGCCCTCACATCATTCTGCCCTCCCATCATTCTGCTGACTTCCGGCGAGCAGAATGATGGGAGGGCAGAATGATGTGAGAGTGCTTGACATCTTCCCAATCGAAACTCGGACAAGAATGTGAAACACGGCGGCTTCTTTCTTTTGAGTGGCTGTTTGAAATTGGTGGAAGTTCTTCTGCCTTCATTTTTGGGTCTTCGCCAGAATCTGTGGGTCATCAATTGCAAGAAATGGATTTTTGAGAAATGGCAGGGCAAAAGAATGTTGGTCCAGCCGAATCAAGTCCTGCCGACGATTTGACATTTAATGGTCCTGACCAAGTTCCGTTGTCAGCAATCGACAGGAAGATTGATGACAGGAAAATGAAAACAATTTGAGTCTCAGAAGTCACCGTTCTGTATTTCAAATTTTCCTGTCCCAAATTTTCCTGTCGAATCTGCGTTTATGAGCGTTTCGCTTTCCCCCCCCCGAAGCAATTGTCAGCCACAGATTCTGGTGACGAGGCGTTTTTAGAAGCCGTCCTTCTCCGTTGTGTGTGCGTTTTTGGATCACAGAACGTCGAGCGTTGGTGGATCCTCAACCAATCCCAACAATACCAAAAGAAATACTAGAATCGCATTGCGTTCCAAATAATGAACGGTACAAGTCGCCTCCTTAAACCGTGGTGAGTTGCCAAACACATTATTTGAAAACTCGTATAACACGGCTCGACAAGTTTTCGGACGACTCAATAAAGCGCAGCCTGGCTCTGGCCGGGTGGCGAATTGAAGAGTAAGCCGACGCAGTGAGATCCTTCGGGAGTTCCACTGCGTCGGCTTTTTTATTTGGTGTGCTTTCGGACGACTCAATAAAGCGCAAGCCGGCTCGTGCCGGAGGGCGCGTTCATGGGTAGGCCGACATGGGGAAATCCTTCTCGGATTCCGCCATGTCGGCCTTTTTTTTGTGCTTTCAGAATGTTTTGGAACTTCAACTCTCTCGGAAGGGACTCACAACATGTTTCTTAAATCTTGGATTCAATCGCTCGCCAATCGCATGGTCTCCAATCGCAGCCGTCGCCGATTCGGTCTGCCCGCACTGAATCGCTATCAGACAAGGCGAATCCCCGTCGCGAGCATGTTCATCGCCTGTCCCAGTTTGGAAACGCTGGAGGATCGCAAGCTCCTGACCAACTCGCCCATTTTCACCGCGTCGGGGCCTTTCTCCGTCAGCGAAAACGCCGCCAATTCGGCGAGCGTTGGTGACGTGGATGCCAATGACGGGGACGGCGGGGGCGCGGATGCCGGGATCACTTATTCGATCACGGCGGGGAACGGCACCGGTGCCTTCGCCATCAACACCAGCACTGGCGAGATTACCGTCGCCGATGCCACCCAGTTGGACTTCGAGGTTACCGCTTCCTACGCGCTGACCGTGAACGCTTCTGACGGAACCGATACCGACTCGACCGCCACGGTCACCATCAATCTCACGGACGAAGCTCCCGTCATCGACGATCAGACCTTCTCCGTCTCGGAGAACGCGATCACCGCCGCCGCCGTGGGCACAGTCGTCAACACGGGTGATAACGACTCGGTCATGTACTCGATCACGGTCGGCAATGCGGCGGGTGTGTTCGCCATCAACGCGGCCACCGGAGCGATCACGATCGCCGACGCCACGCTGTTGGACTTCGAGGTCACACCGTCCTACGCCTTGACCGTGCAGGCCACCGACGGCGTCAACTCCGACTCCGCCACGATCACCATCGACGTCACGAATCAAGCGCCCGTCATCGACAATCAGACCTTCTCCGTTTCGGAGAACGCGATCACCGCTGCCGCCGTCGGGACGATCGTCAACACCGGGGATAACGACTCGGTCATGTACTCGATCACCGTCGGCAATGCGGCGGGTGTGTTCGCCATCAACGCCAGCACCGGAGCAATCACGATCGCCGACGCCACGCTGTTGGACTTCGAGGTCACTCCCTCCTACGCCTTGACCGTGCAGGCCACCGACGGCGTCAACTCCGACTCCGCCACGGTCACGATCGACGTCACGAATCAAGCGCCCGTCATCGACAATCAGACCTTCTCCGTCTCGGAGAACGCGATCACCGCTGCCGCCGTCGGGACGATCGTCAACACCGGGGATAACGACTCGGTCATGTACTCGATCACCGTCGGCAATGCGTCAGGCGTGTTCGCCATCAACGCGGCCACCGGAGCGATCACGATCGCCGATGCCACGCTGTTGGACTTCGAGGTCACACCGTCCTACGCCTTGACCGTGCAGGCCACCGACGGAGTCAACTCCGACACCGCCACGATCACCATCGACGTCACGAATCAAGCGCCCGTCATCGACGATCAGACCTTCTCCGTTTCGGAGAACGCGATCACCGCCGCGGCTGTGGGGACGATCGTCAACACCGGGGATAACGACTCGGTCATGTATTCGATCACCGTCGGCAATGCGGCGGGTGTGTTCGCCATCAACGCGGCCACCGGAGCGATCACGATCGCCGATGCCACGCTGTTGGACTTCGAGGTCACTCCCTCCTACGCGTTGACAGTGCAGGCCACCGACGGCGTCAACTCCGACACCGCCACGATCACCATCGACGTCACGAATCAGGCACCCGTCATCGACAATCAGACCTTCTCCGTCTCGGAGAACGCGATCACCGCTGCGGCCGTCGGCACGATCGTCAACACCGGAGATAACGACTCGGTGATGTACTCGATCACCGTCGGCAATGCGGCGGGCGTGTTCGCCATCAACGCGGCCACCGGAGCGATCACGATCGCCGATGCCACGCTGTTGGACTTCGAGGTCACACCCTCCTACCTGCTGACCGTGCAGGCGACTGATGGGGTCAACTCCGACACCGCCACGGTCACGATCGACGTCACGAATCAGGCACCGGTCATCGACAATCAGAGCTTCTCCGTCTCGGAGAACGCGATCACCGCTGCCGCTGTCGGGACGATCGTCAATACCGGGGATAACGACTCGGTCATGTACTCGATCACCGTCGGCAATGCGGCGGGCGTGTTCGCCATCAACGCGGCCACCGGAGCAATCACGATCGCCAACGCCACGCTGTTAAACTTCGAGGTGACTCCCTCCTACCTGCTGACCGTGCAGGCCACCGACGGAGTCAACTCCGACACCGCGACGATCACCATTAACGTCACGGACGTGAATGACGTGAGCCCGGTGGTCACCGCTGGGCAGAGCATGACGATCAACGAGAATCTGTCGAACGCCAGCAGTGTGCTGGTTGTGTTGGCGACGGACGACGATGTGACTGCCACGACATTCCAGAATTGGCTGATCACGGGAGGCAACACGGACGTTGACGGCGACAGCAATGCGGCGTTCGCCATCAATGCCGCGACAGGAGCGATCACGGTCAACGATTCCGGTGATCTGAATCGAGAGCTGATTGCCAGCTTCAGCCTGTTGGTGACGGTTTCGGACGGGGTCAATACCTCGGCGGCGCAGATGGTGGCGGTGAACCTGAATGATCTGAATGAGTTCCCGGTCTCCACGCCAATCGACAACAACGTGTCGCTTAACACCGTCATTGAGAATTCGATCATCGGCACGCTGGTCGGAGTCACCGCCTTCGCGTCTGACGCCGATGCCACGACCAATGTTGTGAGCTACTCGTTGACCAGCAATCCGGGCGGACTCTTCGCGATCAACTCGGCGACGGGCGTCGTGACGACGGCCGCAGCCATCAATCGCGAGACAGTCGGGGCCAGCGTGATCATTGAAGTCACCGCCACCTCGACTGACCTCTCCACCGCCGCTGCGTCCTTCACTATCGCGATCGGTGACATGAATGAGTTCATGGTCTCCACGCCGATCGACAGCAACGTGTCACTCAACACTGTCGTCGAGAACTCGATCATCGGCACGCTGGTCGGAGTCACCGCCTTCGCGTCTGACGCCGATGCCACAACCAATGTTGTGAGCTACTCGTTGACCAGTAATCCCGGCGGACTCTTCGCGATCAACTCGGCAACGGGTGTCGTGACGACGGCCGCAGCCATCAATCGCGAGACAGTCGGGGCGAGCGTGATCATTGAAGTCACCGCCACCTCGACCGATCTCTCCACCGCCGCTGCGTCCTTCACCATTGCGATCGGTGACATGAATGAGCTGATGGTCTCCACGCCAATCGACAGCAACGTGGCGCTTAACACCGTCATTGAGAACTCGATCATCGGCACGCTGGTCGGAGTCACTGCCTTCGCGTCTGACGCCGATGCCACCACCAATGTTGTGAGCTACTCGTTGACCAGCAATCCGGGCGGGCTGTTCGCGATCAATTCGGCGACGGGCGTCGTGACGACGGCCGCAGCCATCAACCGCGAGACAGTCGGGGCCAGCGTGATCATCACGGTGTTGGCGACATCGACTGACACGTCTACGGCCAGTCAGAACTTCGCGATTGCCATCGGCGATATGGACGAATTCAACGTCTCAACGCCAGTGGATACCGACGCGACTCTGAATGCGGTCATCGAGAACGCGGACATCGGCACGACAGTGGGGATCACGGCGTTCGCCTCGGATGCGGATGCCACGACCAACGTGGTGACGTACTCGTTGAGCAACAGTGCCGGTGGCCTGTTCGCGATTGACTCGATGACGGGCGTCGTCACGGTGGCGGGAGCGATCGACTTCGAGTCGGTTGGCACGAGCCTGAGTATCACGGTGTTGGCCACTTCGGCGGACACTTCGACGGCGAGTCAGACATTCGCCATCGCAATCGGCAATGTGGTTGAATCAGACGTGATCGTGACACTGCCGACTTCCGGCGGCCCATTCCGAGTTCTGGTGGATGGGGCCGGATTGCTGCACGTTCGCCGCAACAATGGCGCGGAGATCATTACGCCAGTGAGCTTCACGGATACCGCCAGCATCACGATCAACGGCAGCACGGCGGGCGATATCGTCGTGTTGGATGCGTCATTGAGCGGTTTCGAGGGTGCGTTCGTCTTCAACGGCGGGAATGGTGGGGACAGGGTCGATGCCAGCCTGGTTGACTTCGCGGTGACATTCAACGGAGAAGCGGGCAATGACACCCTGTTCGGTGGCAGTGGAAACGATGTCTTCCTGGGTGGTGCCGGCAACGATCACGCCGCTGGCAATGGCGGTAACGACTTGCTCGAAGGTGAAGCGGGGAACGATCGGCTCGATGGCGGCAGCGATGACGATGTGATCGGGGGCGGACTCGGCAATGACCATGCGACGGGAGGCGACGGCAATGATCAACTCTTTGGCGACGCGGGGAATGACCAGCTCGAAGGGGGTCGTGGTGAGGACACGGTCACGGGAGGTCTCGGCAATGACAGGCTCGTCGGCGGAACGGATTCGGACGATTCCAGCGATCTGTTGATGGAGTCTGTCAGCGGCATCTCCGAGTTGTCGGACAGGAAGCTGACGGGAGCGGGGATGGATTCGCACACCGGGTTTGAGCGGTTCTTGCTCACCGGCAGCGCGGGGAGCGATACGATTTCCGCCAGCACGATTCTGGTGGCCGTGACGCTGATTGGTGGAGCCGGAAGCGACAAGTTGACCGGCGGTCATGCGGGCGATGTTCTGCAAGGTGGCGACGGCAACGACTCGTTGATCGGCGGCGAGGGAGGTGATCAACTGGAAGGGGATGCTCAGGACGATGTGCTCACCGGAGGATTCGGTGACGATTCGCTGAATGGCGGAGAGGGCCGCGATCGCCTGACCGAGACGGCCAATGCGGACTTCACGTTGACCGATACGTCTTTGAGTGACGTGGGAACAGATTCGTCTCTGACCGGTGGCACGGGCACGGACGAACTCTTGGATGTCGAGACCGTGAGTCTCATCGGAGGCAACAGCGCCAACACGATCGACGCCAGTGGCTTCACGTTAGGCGGAGTGACGTTGCTCGGCAGCCGCGGCAACGACACGCTGCGAGGAGGTGCCTCGTCGGACTGGTTGGATGGCGGGAGTGGCGACGACAGCCTCGAAGGGGGCGCTGGCAATGACTGGCTCATTGGCCAAGCCGGCGACGACGAGCTGCAAGGTGGCGATGACAACGACACGCTGTCGGGTGGACTCGGCAACGACATCCTCGCTGGCGGAAGTGGAACGGATCGACTCGTCGAGACCGGCAACGTCCACATGACGCTGACGGCCAGCACGTTCACCGGCTTCGGAACCGATTCTGTCAGCGACTTGGAAGAGGCGATCCTGACCGGCGGCAGCAGTGCCAACTCGATCAACGCTTCGGAGTTTGGAGGCACCTCGGTCACACTCATCGGTGGCGCTGGAAAGGATTTGTTGCAAGGCGGAAGCGGAGCCGATTTTCTGGATGGCGGGGCCGACAACGACACGCTGGAAGGGAACGACGGCAACGACACGTTCACCGGCGGAGCGGGGAACGATTCCCTGGTCGGCGGAGCGGACATGGACCTGCTCATCGAAGCGGCGAATGTCCATTTCACGCTGACCAACACGTCGCTGATTGGAGTTGGTACGGATTCGCTGACCGACATCGAGAACGTCCAACTCACGGGAGGCAAGAACGGCAATCGGATCAATGCGGGTGACTTCAGCTTGGGGAGCGTCACGCTGATCGGCGGAGCCGGAAACGATACGTTGATCGGCGGCACATTCAGCGATTCTCTGGACGGCGGAATCGGCAACGACTTCCTCACCGGACGAGAGGGAGACGATGTGCTGCTGGGTGGCGAAGGAAACGACACGCTCAGCGGAGGAGCCGGCAATGACCATCTCTTGGGCGGCAACGGCGATGATCGGCTGATCGGCGGATTCGGGGACGACGCCATCACCGGCGAGGACGGCAATGACAAAGCTCTGGGAGGTCAAGGCGGTCCCGCTCGCGGTGGCAACAGCAGCGCCGACTTTGGAGATGTGATCACCGCCGAACTGATCGACGAGGCGTTCGCCACAATCTTTGTGCTCGAATAGATTGTGGGAGGCGACTCCGCTTGGATTATTTACCGCATAATATGTCATTCATCACGGAATAATTAAAAACGCATTGCGTTCTGAATGACGGTTGATACAAGTAGTCCAGCGGAGTCGGGGTGAGTGATGAGCTCGCCGATGACGGCTCAATCCGACAGGGCAGGCAGAACAATTTCATTCGGACGACTAATTAAAGCGCAATTCGGCTGAGGCCGGCAGGCGCGATAACGAGTAAGCCGACGTGGTGGAAACCTTCAGGGGTTCCGCCACGTCGGCTTTTTTTTTGGCTTGTGGTGCGGATCACGCGATTTGCCAGGAAATCAGGAGCATCAGCCATGTTGGTCTTATCAAGGAAGCCGCTGGAAGCAGTCGTTGTCGGAGCGGCAGACGGCTTTTCGCGTCTGCTCAAAGTCACGGTGCTGGAGATCAAGCACGGCAGCGTGAGGCTGGGCTTCGAGGCACCTGACGATGTTCCCGTCCATCGTTCGGAAATTTGGGATCGCATCCAAAACGGCGACCTGTCCGTCATTCTGACGGAAGAACTTAAACAACCAGTCGTGTGTTAATTCCTGGAGGTCGATGCCTCCGAGGAATCTCGGCCCTATCGGGCCTTATGTGTGTGTCTCATAAGAAGGAGTCTTTGCTATGTCTCGCAAACTATTGTCTTTGGGTCTGCTCGCTGCGGCGTTCACGTTGGTTCTCGGTACCACGGATGCCCAAGCCAGGCACTGCTGCAACCAGCGCAGTCAGCACAGCTACCACGGCTGCCATCAGAACAACCACTGCGGCATCCAACAGGCGAACTACGGCTGCCATCAGACAGCGAACGTCGGCTGGCAACAGACGGCACATGTCGGCTGGCAACAGACGGCACATGTCGGCTGCCAACAGACAGCGAACATTGGCTGCCAATCGGCTGTGAATGTCGGCTGCCAACCAGTGGCTCACGTCACCACCAATGCGTGTTGCAGTCCGCGAGCCACCTGTTGCGGCGCGCCATCCGCGTGTGCCACGCAGGTCATCCCCGCGAGCTTCTCGGCACCGCAACCGCCCATCGAGCAAGCCGCACCCGCACCCGCACCAGTGCCAGGTAACTAATCCTGCAGAGCACTTTGTAGCCGCGTTCGCCAGAACGCGGGGGGCAGGCCCGCGGT
>JBJXEX010000438.1:0-11465 GCA_046156195.1 Planctomycetaceae bacterium
GCGGGCATGGCGACGATGCAGTCGACGAGGTCGGCCTCGACGATCTTGCGGCGGATGTCTCCCTCGCCGCCAGTGTTGCTGGAGAGCGAGCCGTTGGCCATGACGAACCCGGCCACGCCGCCGCCTCGGCCATTGGGATAGGCGAGGTGGTGGATGAAGTGCTGAATCCAGGCGTAGTTGGCGTTGCCGACGGGCGGGTCGCCGAAGGAGAAGCGTTTGTCGCCTCGGAGCAGTGGGCCGGAGTAGTCGGAGACGTTGAACGGCGGATTGGCGAGGACGAAGTCGGCCTTGAGGTCGGGGTGCTAGGGGCGGAGGAACGTGTCGGCGGGGGCGGGGCCGAGGTTGGCTTCGATGCCGTGGATGGCGAGGTTCATGTGAGCCAGTCGCCACGTCGTCGGGTTGGATTCCTGGCCGAAAACGGAGACGTCGGTGCGGTTGCCGCCGTGAGCTTCGACGAACTTTTCGGACTGGACGAACATGCCGCCGGAGCCGCAGCAGGGGTCGTAAACGCGGCCGGCGTAGGGTTCGAGCATCTCGACCAGCACGCGGACGACGGAGCGCGGCGTGTAGAACTCGCCACCGAGCTTGCCTTCGGCGGCGGCGAATTTGCCGAGAAAGTATTCGTAGACCCGGCCGAGCGTGTCGCGGGCTTTGTCGCGCGCCCCTTTGAAGCCGATGCCGGCGATGAGGTCGATCAGCCCCTTCATCCTAATCGGCTCGATGCCCCGGCGGGCGTAGTCGCGCGGGAGTTTCGATTTGAGGTTCGGGTTGTCTCGCTCGACGGCAAGGATGGCGTCGTCGATCAGCGTGGCGATGTCGGGGCGGGTCGCCTGATTCTGCAGGTTGGGCCAACGCGATTCGGGCGGAACCCAGAAGACGCGCTCGGCGGTGTACTCGTCGCGGGATTCGAGCAGCTTTTCGAGTTGCTTGCCCTTGATGCCGTCTTTGGTCAGCTCGGCTTCAAGTTCGTCGCGACGCGACTGAAAGCTATCGGAGATGTATTTGAGGAAGAGCAGGCCGAGGACGACGTGCTTGTACTCGGCCGCATCGACCTGCCCGCGCAGGGCGTCGGCGGCTTTCCAGAGGGTGTCGGCGTAGGAGAGGTCGGAGACGTTTTCGTTGGTCATGTTTGGATCAACTGCTCTTCAAGTTGGCGTTCGGGAGTAGTCATGGCGACCATTGAACTGGATTCACCGAGACTTTGCGATGCGACAGCCGATGCCCGATTCCACGAAATAGAAACCTCAAGGAATTCTCCCCGTGGTCCCAGGTTGTGAGCCCACGGCAATTTGGCCACGGCCCTTGGCCAAATCTCCGGCTGACGCTTCATCGAAGACGCGCAGAGTCAGAACGGTTTGTTCCAAGAGGCCCAAGTCGGTGAGTTGTTTGCAACGCGGTCTCGCCCAACCGCAGCGTCTTCCCGGCGAGACTCAACAGCGGAGCCACCTCGCCATCCGGACGCCCGAAGCCCGCATTCTCGATGAAGGGACGCAGTACGCCGTGTCGCTCGACGCCGACTCGATCGAAGTGCATGTCTTCGACGGCAGCGTGATCTGGATTGCCGAACGGAGCGACTCGGAATTCGAGGACCGCATCGGATCGGGCGAAGCAAAGCGGTTCACGCGGGCAGCTCCAAACCGACCGCACCGAATTCCCTTCGGTCAGCGGCAGTTCGTGCGGCGCATCGAGTCCGACATTCGGAACGTCGCCGGAGCCGGGTTGCTGGCATACGACGGTTTCGAGAACCTCGCCGGTCAGTTGCGTCGAGGCCGTAGCGGTTTCGGCTGGGCCGGGGGCTGGGTATCTGCCGGTCGCGGACGCGGATCGCTTGCCGAGGTCATCGACGCTCCGGACGACGTTGTCTTCGGTGTCGACCGATCAGGCCGTAGGTTACTCTCGCTGCGGGGCGGAGACGATTTACGGAGGTCGTTTGAGAGCCCGATTGAATTGAGCTCCGGGACATCGATCTTTTTGAGCTTGCTGGTCAGTCGACCGTCTCCCGCTGGTGAGGAAGACACAGCGATTCAGGTTTTTCTCGAACCGGAGTCCGCGTCACCAAGATTCACCCGACGCCATTCGGCATCTTTTGGTGTCAGGTCCGACGGGCAACCCTTTGTGAACAACGCTGGGACCATCGACGTCACCGCAGTTCCACTCTCCGACGGGGAAGTTCACCTGTTCGTGTTTAAGCTCGAAACCCACCAGAACACGACTAAGGCAAGCCTGCGAGTGTTCCGAACAGGCGAGTTCATTGACGCCACTCAACCTTCCGCGTGGACGGTCCACAGTACAGCGTCTCCTGGGCCGACAGAGTTCACGTCCATCCGAATCTCGCTGGGCACTCAAGCAGCGGTTCAAGTCGATGAACTGCGAATTGCTAATTCCTGGAGCGCCGTCGTCAATATGGCCAATTGACAGCAAGGGAGAGATCACCATCGACCAGCGAGAATACCGGAGCAAGGGGCAATGCTTCCGAAGTCCCCCCAACAGTCCAAGCCAAGTCGTAAGATGGCCCGCCGGTCGGTGTCTTTGTTCAGTGTTGTTCGCGCGTAATACGAATGATCGGTCGGAGGGTACGCGGGACGGTGCTGGAGGATGTGTTCGAGCCGCAGTCAGCCGTACTGACTGTCGAGATCGTGAACGTCGTAGTCCGTCTCGCCGATTCTGACCCGGCCAGAAAGCTCCGCCTGCGAGAGCTGTCGCACGAGTTCATCGGCCGGTTTATTGAAGGCTTCGAGGCTGTTCCCGTCAGCAAACGGGCCGATCACCTTCCATTTCGTCGGACTGTGTCCCTGCGGAGTCGCCGGACTGCGAGCCTGGTAAAAGTACGAGACGGCCTGGCAGTCGTCGGACACGGCCAGCAGCCATCCCCGAACGCTCAGGCTGCACAACAGTGTGGCGATGACGAACGTGGTCCTCGATCTCTTCCTCATGGTGTCTTCCTTATCAACGAAATGAGATGTGCAATGTGTCGATCTCGCCGACTCAGAATGGCCACAGTTGCGTCAATCCGTTTTGTGTGAAGCACTCGCGGTGAGCCCCACCTCGCGAATCAGCGATCGTAGTTTGAAGTCGTCGTTCGCTGCCTTGCTCACGATCGCGTCGATCGTGAGCGAGTCGGCGGGGACGAGTTCTCGGGCCAATGCGAACCGCAGCAAGTGAGCAGTGAAGGCTCGGGCGAAGCGTTGGTTCTCTTTCACCAGCGATGCTTTGAACGCGACGACGCCGTCGAACGGATGCGTTCGCAGCAGTGTTCCGCTGGCATCGACCGGCTTGCCGTTTTCGTACTTGTCGCGCCAGCGGCCGGTGATGTCGAAGTTTTCCATCGCGAAGCCCAGTGGGTCGATCCGCGAATGGCAGCCGGCGCACGATGGGTTCTTGCGATGCGCGGCGAACTTCTCGCGGATCGTCAGGTCTTTCGCCGAGTCGTCCTCGTTCAGCGGCGGGATGTCGTTGGGAGGGGGCGGAGGCGGATCGTTGAAGATCACTTCGATGATCCAAGCGCCGCGAGCAATCGGGTGAGTTCGCTTCGGGCCAGAATTCATGCTCAACATCGCGGCGTTCGTGATGACACCGCCGTAACGCGGGTCGGACGCCGCCGCGCGCTCGAAGACTGGCGAACGCATCTTGGCTCGCAGGTCGTCCTCGAACCGCTGTTGTGCGTCCTGTTGCACCTTATTCGGATCTTGATTCGGTGGAACCTGTTTCAGGGCAACTCTGGATTGATCGAGCGTCTTGACCAACGCGGCTCGTTTTTCTTTCTGCTCTGGCGTCATGGCCAACAACAGGTCCGCGTCCGAAACGTATCTGCTGTTGTCACCAGCCGACGCGGCCACTTCTTCGGCGGTCAACGCGCGGTCGTACAAGCGAGCCTTGTCGATACTCACCTTCAGATGCCGGTTGCCACCGGGAGGTAAGTGCCGCAGGCCGAAGAGCACCGAGCTTTGGTCCTTGGGAAACGTCGCGGCTCCCTTGCGAAACGGTTTGCCGTAGGGCTTGCCGTCGCGGTACAGCATCGTCGTGCCGTCGTCCGCGTACGTCATCGCGAGATGTAGTAGCTCGCCGACCTTCGTCTCGGGAGTCGATTCGGGAAAGTCCTCGGTGCGAGCAAAGCCGTTGCTGCCGGAGATCCAATGTCGCGGTTGGCGTTCGCCGATCACGATCGTGTCGAAGAAATCACCGGGGCCTTGAATGCCCATCACGCCGCCGCCGGATTGATCCAAATTGTGAACCTGGCACCAGACCTCCAAGCTCTTGGCCTTCAACTCGATCGGCAAGCCGGGGCTTTGCAAGTACGCCCGATCGAGGACCGCCATGCCGTCCTTGAATTCAATCTTGCCGTGAGCCGTCAGATCGAGAGAGTGGATCGACTCTTTCAAATCGCCGTTGAATTCCCAAGCGGCGAACGGCTTCAGGTCGACCGGTTTCTTTTCGCTGGCGTCCTTCTTGCGATCGGCCAACAGCTTGGTCTTCACGGGTTCGATCAGCGCGTCGAGGTCCGATTGAGCAGCCTTGATCGCAGCTTCCAGGTGCTGGCGTTGCTCGTCGTTCCGTCGGTTGTCATCCGCGATCTTCTTGAGGTCCACCGGCGGCGGCTTCAACTCAGACGTGTACCAGGTTTTCAAGAAGTCGCTTTGATAGCTGAACTGCGGCGCGATGAGGTCCACGATCGGCCGGTCTTCGACGAACACGGCGTCGAACAGCAACAGCGGCTCCAGCAGCATCTGCAAACCGGCCGGGTTGTCTTGGTCGAGCTTGAAGTACTTGTTGATCTGCGGATCGGGCGTCGCGGCGAGCACATTCTCGAGTTGCAGCCACTGCGAGGGAAACGTATCCAAGAAGCGTTCGATCTTGGGATCGGCAAGCATCCGCTCGATCGTCCGGTTCAACACGTCGGGCTTGGCGAGTTCGCCGCTCTCGGCCAGCCGAAGCAACTCCTGGTCGGGACAACTGCCCCAGAGGAAATACGACAGGTTCGAGGCGACTTCGAAAGGAGCCTCTTGGCCGTCCTCAGCTCTGGTTCGATACAGGAACATTGGCGAGGACAACACGGCCGACGCGACCTTCTTCATGCTGTCCGTGAACGATAGCCCTTGCTTCATCTTCGCCGTCGCATAGTCCGCGTAGCGATCGAGCGTCTCCGGCTCGACGCGACCGCGAAAGGCGATCGTCAGAAACGGCTTCAGTCTGCGTTTCACTTCGGCTGGCGGGTCTGTCCCCTCGGCAGGTTGCCGAAAGAAGTCGTTCCAGATGCCGACGGTCTGCTCGTTGAAATCCGGGCTTTCGACGATCGACACGCTGAGCCGCAGGAAGGCATCCAACAGCAGCGGCGAGAGCGTCAACTGATTCGCTTGATTGTCGAATCCGTGCTCGGCGCGCAGGTCTTTCGGAAAAGCTTTCACATCGCGCAAACCGGCTTTGGGATTCAGCGAGAGCGACGCGACACGAACCTTGTCCGGCATTCGTCTGTTCGCCGGACGCAGATAATCGTCCTGCCGCGTCATCAGTTTCTCAGGCAGCTCGAAAACGTCGAGCTTCAACTGGAACAGGTCTCTCACCGAGTTGTTGTATTGAAACCGATTCAGCCGACGAATCGGTGACCGTGATCGTTCATTGCCGGCGGTCGCGTCACGCAGCATCGTCTTGAGTGTGGCCAACAGACGGGTGCGAGTCTTCTCATCCAACGGCGGTTCGCCTTCGGGCGGCATGTCGTTGGCGTCAACGGCGTCGATCATCTTGTTGATGAGCGCCGGCCGCGCCAGAAACTGAGCCGCCGTCGTGATCGACTTGAAACTGACCTCGCCGCTGACCTTCTCCCCGCCGTGACATTTGAGGCAGTGCTTGGTCACCAGCGGATTCACGAAGTCGGCAAACTCATCGGCGTGAGATTCCGTCGTGACGAATGAGAACGAGAGCATCAGGAATGACAGAGCGAAAACTGTTTTGATTCGCATCGACAATGATTTCCTCAACGCGGGGCCCGCTCTCTCCGTGTCCTCTGTGTCTCTGTGTTGAACTCTTAAAACACAGAGGCACAGAGAACACGGAGTTGGTCAAAACATTTCGTTGACCTGGCTACGTCCACAAATCGGACACGATGCCCGTGCTGTCCGCATACGACTCCATCTCCAAGTCCATCAACTGCGCGACCGTCAGCCACAGGTTTGAGTTCAACGTGCCGCTCTTCATCTTGATGTGGCGACCTTGCTTGATCCTGCCCTGAGCCTTGCCGGCGACGATCATTGGCAGATCGTAGAACTGGTGCGTCGCCCCGTCTCCCAGACCCGCGCCGTAGGTGATCAGCGAGTTGTCCAGCATCGTGCTGCCGTCGGATTCTTTGAGCTCCTTCATCCGTCGCAGCAGGTAGGCGTAATGCTGCATGTGGAAGATGTCAATTTTCTGCACGTCCTTGTAACCGTCGCCTTTTTGGTTGTGCGTCATGTTGTGGTGCTGCACCGGCTTGTCGAAGACGCCTTCGTACATGAGCGTCGCATCCCAGCGCTCGGGACCGATCATGAACGTGCTGACGCTCGTGATCCCCATCTGGAACGCCAGCAGCATGAGGTCGATCTGCAAGCGGATGTAGTCGCCGCGCGGCAGGACTTCGTTCTTGGGAATCTTCACATCCACGCTGGCCAGCAGCTTGCTCATCTTCTCGATGCGAACTTCGATGTCGCGAATCATCTCCATGAAGCGGCCCATCGTTTCGCGGTCATCGCGGGCCAGCTTCTTCGACAGCGTCTTGGCATCCGCAAGAACGAGGTCCGTGACGTCGGCGACATGATTCCGGTAACTATCGCGCAAGAAGAGCCGGTCGTAGAGCTTTTGGGGATCGCGGATCGACGGAGCAATCTTGTCCGGGCCGTACCAGGAAATGTTGTCGAACTCGATCGGCTCT
Source organism: Planctomycetaceae bacterium (assembly GCA_046156195.1). Taxonomy (GTDB): domain Bacteria; phylum Planctomycetota; class Planctomycetia; order Planctomycetales; family Planctomycetaceae; genus SXKJ01. The sequence goes on from JBJXEX010000438.1 coordinate 6,899, forward strand.
TTCCCGGCCGTGAAGCCGTTGCAACTGATCTCCAGCGTATTGAAGATCGTCGAACGGCCGACCGCATCGCCGATGACCTGGTCCAGTGTTCGCCCATTGGGATGCCGGATCCCTTTCCGCGTGGCCTGTTCGGGCGAAAGACTCGTCAGATAGCACGACGCGCCTTGAGCATGCACGTCCTGGCCATTTTTGTAAGTTCGCTCCAACCCGGTGATCAGCGTGACGTCGTTGATGTGCTCAGCCAGCGGCTGCATGGTCGAAGTCAGTTCCAGCGGAGCGATGCCCGGCAGGTTGGCGATGCGCCGCTGCTCCTTGGTTTTGTCCGCGTCGAACCCGCCGATGAAGCCCGGCAGTTCCGCGTTCTCTTCGCCGGGGAAGAAACAACGGCGCACGATCCCGTTGGGGATGTACATGATCACGAGCTTTTTGCTCGGCTTGGCCGCGATCGTGGCTTTGTCATCCCCGACCGCCAGCGAATGCAAGAACGGCAACGCGAGCATCGCCCCGTTGGCTTTCAGAAACTTTCTGCGGGACAGGTTCACGGAGTCTCTCCTGGTCAAGACATCGAGCACGGGTTGTGAGCGGCAAGGCGCTAGCCGCCGGGCATTTAGCAGTACCGGCGGCTAGCGCCTGGCCGCTCACTCTATTCAATGCCGCAATTCGAATCGTCGAACCGGACGCTAGCGCGTTCCGGCTTATGGTTTGAAATTCGGATGAGCTGAATCCCCCAGCGATTCCAGGTAGGCCAGCAGATCCAAGATCTCTTCCTTGGTGAGCGTGTTGAGCAAGCCGGCTGGCATCGGTGAGACCTTGGAGAGCGAGCGCGATTCGATCTCCGACTTTTTGATGGTGACCGTTTCAGGCTCCAACGGATTCTTGCGAAGGACGACCTTCTCCGGAGTCTCCTCAACGATTCGTCCAATGACCACTTGGCCCGCCACCGTTTCGATCGCGGTGTTCATGTATTGTTCGGAGAGGACTTTGGAAGGCTCGGTGGACGATTCCAAAATGTCCTGTCGCTTGAAGCGTGTCGCGACCGCGGTCAGGTCGGGACCGATCATGCCGCCCTGATCGCCATAGCGATGGCAGGCAGCGCATTGGGCTTCGATGTAAATCTCTCGGCCGCGCGAAAAGCTGCGTCCTTTGCTCACCTGATTCAGCAGCGGTTGCAGATCGGCCGTCTTCCATTCTTGGACCACCTTGCGCGGCGGACCCTTGGGAAGCAGCGGCTTGTTCGAGTGCGTCGCGGTGTACGTCGACAGGACGTCGTTGAGTGCGACGATCTCTTCCGGCGACATGGTGAATTTGGCCGCTTCGTGAGCATGCGACATGAAGTTTGAGAAACTGGCACCGTTGTTGAAGCGAATGCCTGCGTCTTCAAACCATTTCACGATCTGGGCGGGATGTTCGGTCGAGCGACCGGCGTTCCACCACGACAGGTATGTTTTGCGAAGCTCGACGTTCCAGCCCGCTTTGATGTTTCGCAGGTGCATGGCGTAGGTCACTTGCTCTTCTTGCGTCGGTGCCGACTTCAAAAGCGAAATCGTCTTGGCAACCGCGTTCGGTGCATTCAGGGCGAGGAGAATCTGAGACAGCTCACGATTCACGAACTCGCTCTGGGCGGGATACTGCGGATCGAGGTCTGCGATGATCTGCTTCGCGACATCGCCCGTCGGAACTCCTTGCCGAGCGATCGAGACTTCAATCACGCGCAGCTTGGCGAGCGCTTGCTCTTCCGTGAATTTGTCGGAGGGAATCGAAGTCAGCGAATTCACAATCGCCGCTTGAGTATCAGCCGCTCCCAGTCGAGCGAGTGCCAGCAACGCGGTGAATGAGGCGTGTGGTTGCTTCTCGGCCAGCGCTTTCGCCTGCCACTCGGCAACCGGATTGCGTTCAATCGCCAGGCGGGCCGCGTAGCGGATGAAGCGATCCGGGTGATTCAAATGAGGCCAGGCAAACTCGACCGCCGCAGGATCGGCATGGATATTCAACGATTCCAACTTGCGGCGCAGATCTCGCAGTTCGCGGCCTCCCTTTTCTTGAAGGTCGTTCGCGGCAATCGGTGTCGCGGGCTCAGTACCGGTGTAAGTGACGCGGAACAAACTCGCCTGAGTTCCCCGGCCGCCGATCGTGAAGTACATCGAACCGTCGTCGCCGATAACGACATCGGTCAGATTGAACGGCGTCTTGCCACCCGTGCCCTTGAGCGATTTGGGAGCGACGAAATTCTCGAACGTGCCCGAGTAGCTCGCACCGCTCGGTGTCAGGTGCACGGCGATGAGACGGCCGTAAGTCCAATCGCAAATGTAAAACGCCTTCTGATACTTCGCCGGGAATTTTGAGCCGGTGCCGAAGACCACTCCCGTCGGACAACCGATGCCGATCGTCGTCGTTTGAGGCAGACCGTCGGAGTAATACTCAGGCCACTTGGCGCTCCCTTCGCGGAAGCCGTTGTCGCCACCGCGGACGGAATGGAAGACGTGAACCGGACGATACCAAGGGGCACCCCAGTCCCATTCCATGTCGCTGTCGAAGCCGAACAATTCTCCGTCGGCATTGAAGCCGATGTCGTAGGCATTCCGCTGTCCGGCGGAAAACAGCTCGGCGTTCTTTCCGTCCAAGTCCACTCGCGCCACGAAGCCACCCGGCGGTTGCCGGCCCGCACCGAAGCCGTTGCCGTCTTCCGCTCGCTTCAGCGCGAGATCGTCTCCGTAGACGCGATGCGGAGAAGTCGGTGCCAAGTCATTGGGAACATCCACGAAGTTTCCGCAGACGATGTAAAGCTTCTTGTCCGGTCCGAGCACAATGCCGTGCGCACCATGCTCGCCCGCGCCGCCGCGCCACTCGCGCAGACATTCGACGTCGTCGTAGCTGTCGTCCCCTTTCGTGTCCTTGCAGCGAAACAAGCAGTACTTGCCATCCTTCCCGGCCCCGTTGAGATACAGCACATTTTCAACAAAGAGCATCCCCATCGTTTCAGTGACGGGAATCTGCAGCGTCTCCTCTTTGACGACCTTGCCCCCGTCGAGCGTCACACGCACGATCGCCTGACCTCGCTGACCACCCAACAGCAGGCGTCCTTTGGGATCCTTCGTGAGGCAAATCCACGAGGCCGCTTTGCCGTTGGCTTTGAGAACGTGCTCGATCTTGAAACCCGGAAGCGTCTCCAGCACTTCCACCGGAGCCACGCTCGCATCGAATTGCGCAGGCTTGGAGCCATCCGCCGGCCCATAAACGGCTTTCATGATCACCAGCTTCTGACCAGCCGGCACCACGATCTCAATTCGTCCCCCTTCATTGACCTCGCGTTTGAGTTTCTCGTCACCGATGCGGTACTCAACCGTGAGCTTCTTCGGAATGCCCGGAGCCGTATCGCCGAAGGTCGTATTGTCAGCGTTGATTGTTAGCTTGTTGTCTTTGACCGCCGCCGCAACCACCGACGTGACGTTGGTCGTATCCTCGGCGTGTGCTGGCCGCGGACCCGACACAAAGAGGATGCCATTCGCGATGGCCAGCAACAGCACCAACATTCCGACAGATTTCAACATGGGTGTTCTCACTTGAATTTGATATTTGACGTCAATCTCGACCACACGCTCCGTCTGCCATTCTGATCTTTTTGCGAGAGAATCGAAATGAGCGGAGTCGCCGCAAGTTGCGGTGACTCTCTCGCATAGTTGGCGATTCAAGGCGATTAGCTCGAATGAAATACACTTGGACCGAATCTTGAAGATCCTGCAACCATTCCGGGGTTTTGTCGGGCCGATCTTGAAGTCGTTGAGTTGTCGTTTTTCATTTCGTGACTCCGCGTAGGCTTTCCGGACGAACAAAGGGCAGAACAACAGGTGTCAGAGAGTCGGCGAGGTTCACGGCCGATTCTTCCGAGTACGACTCCCGTTTTTGAGTCTCCCCTCCGTGACCGGTGGGGACCATTCGGCAGGTTCTGGATTGGCGACCTTCAACGGGTGCTTGTCGCCGAAAGCGGTTAGGTCTTGTTCGAGTCGAGTCATCAGGTCGGCGACCTTCGCGGCGTGCTCGGGTTTGTCGGCGAGGTTCGTGATTTCGTGCGGGTCGGTCTGCAGGTCGAAGAGTTGTGTCTTGTCGATGTGCGGGTAGCGGATCAGTTTCCAGCGGTCGTCGCGGATCGCTCGTTGCACCGACTTGTAGCCGAGCACCAGTTGCGGGCGGGCGGCGTGAGTTGGGGCTTTCACAGTGACAGTGAACTCGATCCCTTCGCTGGTGGTTGGGCCGGGGACGTCGCACAGCTTGCCGAGCGTCGGCAGGACGTCGAACAGGTAGCACATCTCGCTGGTGCGTTGGCCTTGCGGGATGCCGGGGCCGCTCAGGATCAGCGGGACTCGCAACGAATGCTCGTAGCAGTTCTGCTTGCCGATCAGTCCGTGACTGCCGCGAGCGACTCCGGAATCGGCCGCGAAGACAACGATCGTGTTCTTCGCGTGCGGCGACGCTTCGAGCGCATCGAGCACTCGGCCGATCTCCGCATCGAGGTACGAGACGTAGCGGTAGTACTCGGCGATCATCTCGCGAATCTTCTCCGGCTGCCGAG
>JBJXEX010000445.1:0-11225 GCA_046156195.1 Planctomycetaceae bacterium
GAGATCTTTTCTTGATAACCTGCTTGTCGAACCTCACCTCCTCTCGCGAGCTTGGAATGCTTGTCGGCTTTGCCAGTTGACGATGCTTCGCGGTAGGCCCGCGTAAACATGGCAATGGCTCTGGGAAGTGAGATCGCCCAGAACAACACGACGAGCAACACGACCCCCATCACCACAAGCTGAACTCCAAACATCAGTCTCTCAATGAACCACATTGGCAACGAACGAAGTGACCTTTCCTGATCACCCTGGCGAGCGCGGATGAATCGAGCGTATCTGAATACCCACATATTCTTTCCTCCTTTTTCTCTGACGCCGGACCATCCGAGCGTCAGTTGCTTCACCACCAGCCAGAACTGTTGGTCAAGCAACGAAGGAATCCGCTTGCCCTTTTTTTTGTGCCGCTCTTGGGCCAAGAGCCGTTACAAACCCACAACATCGGGGAATGTGTTTTCTCAATTCACGGTGCCGGTAATGGTGCGATCAGATCGAGTAGCACTGGCACCGCTTCGGCAATGCAGCGGACGCCAGTCATCGCGAGGGAACTGAGTGCGGCAGATAATCGGCGAGCCTTCTCGTCTGTCGCGACCAAGTAAGTGATCTCAAATTGGCCAGCCGCAATCAGTCGTTGAAAGCCTGCGAGTTGTCGATGACGCTGAGCGAGTTGGTGACAACGCTGAACAATGCGGACGATGTCATCCGGCCCAACATCCACGCGCAGGTGGCCGAGCACCGGCTGCTTCCCGGTGACATCGACGTAGTAGCCACGGGGCAATCCCGCTTGGAACAGCGTCGGGAAATAGCGAGTGAGTTCTGCTTTCTGAAGAAACGTTCTTCGATGCGAGTCACCGCAGCAGAACGTGTGAATGCCAAGAGCACGAGCGACCGAATGGCTCGTTGGCGGCTTTCGCCGTGGGACCAACAAGTACGCATGACCGGAAAGCGATCGCTTCTCGTGAAGTGTGCGTCTCTGGACCAATCGGGTGATCGCATCACCGGCGGCCACGTCAGAGAGCGTTCTGACGATCAAATCCGGGAATGCGAACTGAAATCGCTCGACTTCATCCAAGACGGCTTGTTCGATATGTGTGTGGTTCATATCTCACCAAAGTTCGTAGGGGAGTCGCGCGAGGCGACAGTATTCATGAAAGGTTTCGACTTGACGCTGCGAATAGGCCCCGGCGGACTCAATCACACGCCGGGGCTGTAACTCGTCGTCGATCAGAAAGGCGTCCGGGTTCTTTACACCGTATTCGGCCTTCGGCAACGCTTCTTCTCCCACCCAAAACGCGGCCAGCGATGGAAGTTCTTCGCGATACCGCACGAAGACTTCCGCGAGCAACAGATCGTGCTGACGTTCGTAGATTCTCGATGGTCGGCCCGCGCTGGAACCAAATAGTCGTGCGGCCAAGTCCGTCGCTTGATAGACGGTGTGTCGCGAGGCGGACTTTCGCCAGCGGGCTTGCACCGCCTGCGACAGCCGCCAAGCATCGGGACTCTCATCACCGGGTTTCCAGAGAAACATGGGTGCTCGACCGATTGGCGGAGAAACCAACTTCCATTCAGCCGTCTGAACCAGCTTGCTGGCCACGAGGCGCGCGAGCTGTTGACGGACGGCGTCCGTTGGTTGTTTCCAACCGCGTGCGATCTGGTCCAGTGAGAGAACTCGCACCTGACACGTCAAAGCTCTCACGATGTCCTGATCGAATTGAGTCCAAGTTCGTATGGTCATGATTCGGTGCGCCTACTTGTGGTCGCCAAGAAAATGATCGAACAGGCTTTTGGTCGGCTGTTCGCCGATGGTTTCCTCCGTCACCAATGGCACGGTGGTTTTACGTTTGCGTGTCTGAGGTTTGGACGCCGATTGCTGAGTCCATGCCTGCGGCACGAAAGTCCCGGGCTCACCGGCGGGCCACGGCATTTGCTTGCGTCGCAGAAATTCCTCTTCCGTGATGTGGAAGTCGGATTCGGCCACAACCGGCATTCCACCGAACTGGCTGTATCCGGCACCGCGTGTGACGAGCACGATGCTCTTGCGGGGGTCATCGCTGGCAAGCTTGATGTCGTTGATGCTCAGCCTGGGAGCGATGAATTGGTTGCTGGAATGACTGACCGTCGTCCGCGTATCGAATCCATCGCGTTGCGTGGACACAGTGGCCGAGTGCATCAAGTCAACGGTTTCGCCACTGCCCTTTGAAAGTCGCTCTTGCTCTTCGGGAGACGAAATGGCGTACCACTGGCGGTAACGGCAGTTGGCTTCGACGACGTGAATCAGGTTTTCCTGCTTGAGATCCAGCATCGACTGATTGGCGAGAATCACACCAACATTCATGCTGCGGGCGATTTGCAGGATCGCATCGACGTTGTGGGCCGCGACTCGCTGAAACTCATCGATCATCAAGTAGACTTGCCGGCGTTGCGGCGTCAGCGTCGCCGTGGTCAAAAGCATGAACATGGCCAGTCGTGCGATTTCCGCTGACGATCCAGGACCGAGCGTTGTGGAAAGATGGAAATAGAAAATCTCTTGTCGCTCAAAAAGTTGGGCGGGGTCCATCGCGCAGCGGCTCACATCGGGGGTCGGTGTCGACTGGGGAGTGACGTTGAGCGGTTTGAACGAAGCCATTCGTTCGGCCAACATCCAGACGTGATTGCCGGCTTCGGTCTTGCTCTCATTGAGGCCGTGTGGCTTGGGACGCTGTGTGACATACGCAATGCGGTCGGCGAGATCCGCAAACGAGCCAACGTCCGGATAGTGTTTCAACGTGGCATGGAGCACCATCGCGTTGGCGGAACTGAAATAGCCGCGTCCATAATCGGTTCCGTAAACAAGGCCCAAAGCTCCGCAGAGCACATCCGTCCGTTGAAACAGATTCAGTCGGCTCCAGCACGGCAACTGAAACGGATTGAAGGCAAACGTCGATTGGTCTTCGCGAATCGAGAACTGACGCAGCGGGATATGTTGGCCGTGGCGACTGGCCGCTGACTTTAGGGAGGCGAGGATTTCCTGCGAGTCCCCTTTGAGGTCAATGACCATCAAGCTGCTACGACCATCGGCGATGAGTTGCTCGGCCAAAGGAATGAGTCCCCGTGCGGTTTTTCCGGAACCGCTGTCGCCCAGCAAATGGGCATGTTCTTGAAAGACCGCTCGCGGGACTAACAGGGGCGAGCCGTCGTGAGCGACTCGTCCCATATAAATACTGTCTCGCTCAATCGGGTTGTCGGACGAGCGGATGGCATCGGTGAGCTGTTCCCATTCGTTGTTTTTCGCCTTGGAGTTGTTTGTCGCCGAAGTTCGACAGACAGCGGTGAGTGCGACAAGGCCGATGAGGAAGATCACGATGGCGACCGGCAGACCAACGAAAGCCAAGACCAAACAAGTCCACACGAGGAAGTTGCCAAGAGCCAGACCGACGTTGCCCCACACTGCTTCCGAAATGCCAGTGGCGTCGGTGAGCAACAGCGTCACGCTGACGACCAACGACACGATCATTCCCAGCCGAACTGGCAGAGAACCGGCGGGACTAGAAACTGTGCCGAGAGCCGCTTCGTCCGATTTGTTGTAGGTACACCAAGAGTGCCAAGCCGTGACGAAGTTGGTCATGCAGAGAGTCGGATCTCCGCCGGTCAGGAGCAAGCTGGCGGCTGTTCCCACCACGAGAATCAGAAAGCAGAATCCGGCGGCATGAGGAGCGGCGACGGCGAGTCCCACGGGGATCACCAGAAATGCCAAGTACAGGGTGATGATGTTCCATTGCTCTCTAATTTGTTCGGCATCCTTCTGTGGAAAACAAGTCGTGACATAGATGAAGTGGCGAGCGAATTCGCGACCGATATAGGCCGCGCCGACGACAACGAGGGCCACGCGAACAACAAACGGCACGCCGATGACGTGAATGAGATACGGGATCGCCAAAAGCCAAAGACTTGGCTGATAGAGCGAGAATGACTTCCACAGTCCGATCATCCCACGCAACATGACCACGACAACAACAATGTTGAGGGGAAACGCGAACCCAAACGCATGACCGAGCCAATCGGCGGCCAGTGCGATGCCAGACAGCAGATAGAGGTTGCTGAAAAACGTCCGAGAAAAGCGGAAATCGTGAGCCGCGTTGTTCGACCGATGAGCAAACTCAATGCTCATCGGCTGGTTTGGCAAATGGTCCGTCTGGACTGGATTGCCGGTCGATTGATAGTACGTTTCGCGGGGCATGGGCCGTCTCCTTATTGTGGGCGCAGTTGCAAGAGTGTCAGCCGGGGAACGATCGCAAGATGCAGCCGTATGCTAGCGTTCCAAGCTGCGGCTTCGATCGCTTGGCGAATCAGACGGGCTTTGCTGGAAGTCGTGGTCAGAATCACCATCTGAAAACGTTGTTGGTCCACGAGCTTGCGAAACTCATCGAACTCCCAACGTGCTGAGCAGTCGGCGGCGGCCTTCTTGGCGACGTGTTGAGGCGAGCCGCCGAGATCAACCCGAATCAATTCGAGCACTCCGCTCTGGCTGCGGCAGTGCGGAGCGTGCGCCAGTTCGACGGGGAGCCAAGGGAGAGACTCCGACAACTCGGCTCTCATCAATCGAGTCCGCTGCCCGTGGGAGCCATAGAGCAGCACCGCATAGTCGATCGGGAGCGACTGAGAACCGAGCGGTTCACTGCGACGGTTCGCATAGCCAAGGTCTCGCACGGCCGCCGGTCCCAACGTGAAATAGTCTTCGGGCGGAATCAGGGGATAGCGCCGCAACCAACCCTGTTGGCACAGTCTCGCCGTCACCTTCGTCACGGCGTTCAGCGATTGCTCTGCAAAGATGACTTGGCGGTACGCCAAGTTCGTGCCCAAGCGAAACCGATCGGTCAGTCGCAGAATTTCTTCGTCGCGTTTTTGCATGAGGTCTGTGTCCATCATTCACCAGATTTGATAGGGCAACCCGCGAGCTGCCGCGTCGTCGTGAAAATCGGCCACACGAGCCGGGCCGTAGCTTCCGCCAAACTCGATCAACATGGTGGGTTCACCGTGCTGATCGACGAGCGCCGCATCGGGGAGCTTTTGTCTGACTCGCGAAGGAGCGAGGATGTCTTCGCCAGTCCAAGTCGAAGCGAGGTCTCGCGAGTGACTGAGAAATCTCAGCCACACGGCGGTGACTCCCAGATCGTGCGTGGTGTGCGTGACCAGTGATTGCGGTCGCTCGCGCCCGCCGAAGTAAGTGACAGTCATTGACGTCGGAAAGTAGACAACGGTGGGACGCAAAGCGCGGAATCGCCAGCGGCTTTTCAACTGAAAAGAGATCGCATCCGAACGTGGCGCGGCTTGGCCTGGTTGCCACCGCACGACCGGTTCGTTCAATTCCGGCAAAGGCATCGTTGGCAAGACTTCGCGTGAGATCATTCCCGCACCCACGAGACGGCGCAGGCGACGGCGAGCATTGGCCAAATGACTCGCCCATAATGCCTCCGCCACTTGGCGCTGGCCCACCAGCCGCACGCGCAGTGCGAGGGCCTCCAAGAGCACGAGATCCCGTTGACTCAGTCGAAGGAATTGGCTCATTGCTCATCTCCTTCGACTTCGGACACCTCATCAGCGGGCCGCTTGCGCGACTTGGGACGGCGGGATGAAAGAGAGTCTGGAAGTGCGAGCGGGACGCCGCTCGGAGTCCCTTCAAACAGAGTTGGATTGGCGGCATCAAATTCCTCCAGGATGACTTGGGCCTGCGGCAGCGGTTGGTCGAGCGCGACCTTCTTGGCTTGCTCGCGAATCAGAGCGGCGATCTCTGGACGACCAATGGCCTCGTATCGCTGGGCTTGCTCTTCAAGTTGGTTGTGATGCTCGGCGTGGCTTAGAATCAACATCCGCTGAAGCGCTGCGGTCAGATAGCTGCCGACTGTGGGCACGATCCGTTCCATCAGTCGGTCCACAAACCACTGAACGTTTTTCTGAAACATGAATTGAGACTCCTGGAAAGAATGCGGCTGGCAGTCGCGTTTCGCCCGACTGGCACTGGCGTTGAATCGGACTGGCGGCATTGAAGGTCAGATCGTTTTCACTCTCCATGCAGTCTCTTTCACTCTCAGGGAATCTCATTTTTTTCTGATGTGATGAGCCTCGATGAGCAATTCCTACAAAAGCCGCTCCGTATTGCTCAGCGCCGAAGTCATCCAGCGACTCATGCGTGAGCAAGGTTTGACCGCAGAAACGCTGGCACAAAAAACGGGACTCTCAACCGGGGCGATTTCCAACCTCCTGAATGAGAACCATCCCGTGTATTGGAGTACGGCCGACGTCCTTCGGAAGACATTTGACCTCCAGCGAATCGACTTGCTCCTGAAGCCCGCCGCTTCCGAATGTCCAGCGGTCGCCGCCAAGGAAACGATTCACGAATGGTCGGTCGAGCAAGTCTTGACGGGATGGATCACCGCATCAAACAAATTGCAGTTTCAGGTGTGTCGTCTGCAACATCAGCATCTGCGTCGTTGTGCTCGCGGGAAGCGCTACGAATTGCGGGCGATGTCCACGGAAGAGCAACAACGCTGCCAGTCCTTGTTGACTCGTCATGCGGAAGTCTGCGGGGTGATCGGTTCGCATCCGCATGTGATTCGCAACATCACGACGTGCGAATCGCCACAGAAGGATGCTTGGTGGGTGATCGACGAATGGATTGACGGCGTTTCCTTGGCCGAAACCCTGCGTGAGACGCGGCTCAGTCGATCATCGGCCATCACGTTGGCCAAGCAGATTGCCGAAGGGCTGCATGCGCTGCATCAAGCCGGCATCGTGCGGCGCGAACTCTCACCACAGAGTATTCTGCTTTGCCGGGACGGGAGCCACTCCGTCTTGACCGAGTTTGAACTCGCCAAATTGTTGGACGGCAGCCCCACGGTTTCTCGTGACGAGTGGCCGGCCGATCCGTATCGAGCACCGGAAGCCAGTTCCAACGACGTGGATGTTCGGGCGGACGTCTATTCCTGGGGGCGGTTGGTGTTGCATCTGCTGCTGGGACAATTGCCGCATGAAGGGCAAGAAGTCGCGGCGATACGGAAGGGACGTCTCCCTTCCGAAATGGAGAAGTTGCTGTTGAAGTGCGTCAGTGTTTCTCGGCGATCCAGGCCGAAGGGATTCGAGGAAGTGATCGCGGCCGTGCGTCCTTGGAAGGGTGATTCATGAGTGACGACCTGAACTTTTCGACGAGCGAAGTGCGCGTCTCGCGGATGCTGGCCAATCCGGATGATCCCTGGGTCAGCGTCCATGCCATTGCGGAGTACGAATTCTGTCCGCGAGCCGGATTGTTGGCTTTTGAAAATAAACGAGCAGATGACGACGATGAGCCGCCCGCGTTTGACATCTTGCCGAGATTCGAGCTGGAAGCCATCGAACGTGTGCTCGGCGAACGACGGCGCGCGTTCTTTCGCTTTCTTTGGGTTTTTCTCAGCCTGGCCATCGGCGGGCCGATGGCCAGCAAGCTTCAGCAACCGGCGATTGTCGTTTTGATCGGCGTCGGCATGGTCCTTGTCAGTTATCGAATTCTGAATGTGGCCTGGGACATCGTGGAGTTGCTCAAGCAACGACACATTGCCTTGACGAGTCGCTGTCTTGAGCCTGATCCCTATTCCGAAGAGTTGCAGCCGGTGAATTGGTTCGGCTTGCTGAATCTCGGATTCGAGTCGATCCGCTTGCCGGAGCCTTTGACGGATCACGACTGGCGATTCGACGGGAAGCCGTGGCGCATTCTGCGCAAAGGTTCCCTGATGATTCCGGTGTTTCGGACTCGGTCACCACAAGACAGACCGCACGACCAGCAGCTTGTCAAAATCATGGCGTACTGCCGTTTAGTCAGCGTCTGCGTCAAGTCGGAATGTCCGTATGGAATCATCTTGATGGGCGAGGACTGTTCTGGGGTCGCTGTTCCCAATCATGCCCGGTATAGGAAAAAGTTTCACGACAGTCTTGTGGCTGTCCGGCATCTCGCGCTGGCCGCCAAATATCGGTCGGAAGGGAATGTTCCCGCCAACATCCAGTGTTGCCGGGCGTGCCCGTTGGGAGCACCACGACGTGTCTCTCGCAGATTGCGAGTGCAACGATTGGGTGCCCCGGTCAAGGTATTCTCCACGGGAGGCTGGAACGGAAAGATGTATCACTGTGATTGCGGTGATCGGTTCCAATGGAAGCCGCCCTACACGGGTGGCGACCGGTGATGGAAACACGGTGTCATCTTGGGCGGCTCGTCCGTTGATCGAACCAATCGACAAGTCGCAGCAAGAGTCGATCCAACGGACTCTGCGGCGGCGGTCGCTGAATCCGGTCATTCAGTGAGTCCCATGCCGCCAACCATTCTGGGCCACCGGTGAAGCGATTCTGCGGTTCCAATTGCAACGCTCGTCCCAGCAAGGCGTCGATACTTTGCCAGATCGTACGATCCAATCGTGACGCTTCTGGGCTGATCGTACTTGGCGGCACATACAGTGAGTCCCGTTCTGACCGATACTGCGCCGAACCGGCACGACCACCGAGTCCGTCATAGGGAACTTGAAGCGTGAGCAGTTCATAACAAACGGCGGCCAGAGAAAAGTAGTCCGCACGAAAATCGACGGCTGGTTGATCCGCCAGAATCTCAGGGGCGGCGTATTGATCACTCTTCCCGTCGCCGCTTTTTCGAGTGGCCGTCTGTTCGATCCCCCACGCGCTGCCGAAGTCGATCAACGTCAAGCGGCGTGACTTAGCGGACAAAATGATATTGGCCGGTTTGATATCGGCGTGGACCACAACACCGTGCCGATGCAAGTGAGCCACGGCGTGAGCCAGTCCACGACAAAGGCGAATCGCCTCCGGCGTACCGAGACGCTGGCGATGGGAGTCACGCATCTTGCGGACCCACCATCGCAAGTCCTCTCCATCAATCCACGGTTGGACAATTGCGATGTCGTCACCCAGTCGATGGTATTCGAGAATCTGGGGAAGTTCGGGATTCTCCTGGCCGAGACGTTGCAGTACGCCGACACGCTGCCAAGTCGCGTCGCAGCGGGGCAACCATTGCAGAACCCGCAACGCGCCGTGAGGGCCAGCCACCGGATCAAACACCAAAAAACGGCGACGAGATTCCGTGCTGAGCCGACGAGTCACCAGAAAATTCTTGCGACCGAGAACGATGCGATCGATGACTTCATACCGGCGGCGTTTGAAGTAGAACTGGTCTTGGGCCAAAACCAAAATCCTTTCCGACCAAGTGGGACTCACGGTGGCTGAGGTGTGACAAGGTGGCAACGTGTCTGCGCAAACATACGGCTGGTCAACACATGCCAGTGAGAATCAGCGCAATTGCCGGGGAATCGTATCAAGTCGGCGGCACCAGCGCTGGCATGTCGGAGAGTCGCCTCGCGTGCCACGCGAGGTGCCAGTCGAATAGCTGTCGTATGTTTACATCCTAAAGGCGGCGCAGCCGCCTCCAGGCCGCAGCGTCCAGCGGAGGCCAAGGGACCGCAGCCTGCCCCAGCAGGCTCGGTCCAGGGCGAGCGGCCCAGCGAGCCCAAGGGCGTCCAGCCCGCCGCAGGTCGCTCCCAAGCGGCCTGCGGAACAAGCCGTCCAGGGCGGCGGAGCGTCCAGCGCAGCCGGAGCCGGTCCTGACCGGCGGGTGCTGTCGGCGCGAGCCGTCGCACACGGTTGTCGTAGTCAATTCGCAGTTGAGGAGACGAGTGGTTCGTTAGAGGATCTTCACGCGGTTGTTGATTCGCAGGCGGACTTCCTCCAGGGCAGTCAGGAGTGCCTGTTCGATTTGGTGGTAGTCTCCCTTGCGAGGTGACTTCACGATGACTTGCCAGTCGCCATCGGCAAAGAATGTTTGCTTCGTGCCGCGAGTGCCAATGGCGGCCTTCCCTTTCCGTTGTCTGACGGTCGCCTGAGCGGTGGTAATCGTTGTCACCGAATCGGTCTGACTGACTTTGGCAAGTTGCTGATCGGGAAGCTTCGACAGTTCATAGCCCGCTCGTGGTGACAGTTCGCCGGACTCAATCCGGGTTCGCATCTCGTGCGGAAGTTTGAGCAGTGCCAGTGACCGTGATACGCGAGTCGGGTTAATGCGCAGTGCCTCAGCCAGTTGTTTTCCATTCCAGTTGTTGACCTCCATGAGTCGTCGGAAGGACTCGGCCTCTTCGATCGGCTGCAAGTCTTCGCGCAGCAGGTTCTCAATCAATTGCTCTTCCAGGATCTGAGTCGGGTTCAACTGCTGTTCCAAAAAGTAACAGTCGATGGACTTGAGTCCGGCCCGCTGCGCGGCTCTCCAGCGTCGTTCCCCAGAAATGATTAACCAACACGCATCGGGTTCCGACCAGCGCACACGAATCGGGGCGAGTTGTCCTTTGTCGCGGATACTTGCCGCCAACCGTTCCAGTGCTTCGTCATCGAATTCTGTGCGTGGCTGTTGCGGGTCGGGTTGAATCCGTTCGATTTCGATTCGACCGAACGAGCGATTCGAGCGGCGGCCAATGTCTTTCGGCGAAGCGATGGGACTCAGTTGTGGACGGGACTCGGTAGTTCGCACGCCGATCGATTCATCCAAGTGACCACGGAATCCGTCCAAGAGGCTGCGAGTGCTTGCCATGACTACGCCGCCTCCTGTTGCACCTTCCTCGCGTCAATGCGATTCAGAATCTCCTCGGTAAGTTGCCGGGTGGCGATCGCCGCTTGAGAACGCGAGTCGTGCATTTCAACGGGCCTCCGGCAAGCAAGTGCGACCTTGAAAGCCGACAGTTCCGGGATCGTTGTTTGCAAAATCTGGTCGCCGTAAAGCGCGCGAAGCCGCGCTTCATACGAGCGATGCACCAGCATTCGCCGGTCGCTGCGAGTGATGACATGTCCCAAACGGCGGA
This sequence comes from Planctomycetaceae bacterium, assembly GCA_046156195.1. Classification (GTDB taxonomy): domain Bacteria; phylum Planctomycetota; class Planctomycetia; order Planctomycetales; family Planctomycetaceae; genus SXKJ01. The sequence continues at coordinate 10,851 of JBJXEX010000445.1, forward strand.
GCGTGGGATTCAGGACTCGCACATTCGCCACCGCTTGATGCACGGCACGAATCCCCTGCGTGCCAAAATCTTCGGGCGGGATGGGGATCAAGACATGTTCCGCCGCGATCATCGCATTCCAACTGCACCGATAGAGATTCGGCGGGCAATCAAACAAAACAATATCGAACCTGTTGAGCGGCTCCAGAAAGTCACGCAGCGCGAATTGCATCACGCCCGAAGTTTCTGGTGACGGCTGATTGAAAGCGGCCAAGTGATGATTGGCAGGCAGAACATGAATCCCGGCAATCTCCGTCTTGCGAATCAGCAAAGAGGGATCGATCGCATCACAGCGTTCATCGAACAGCGCCGCCATCGTCTGCCAAGGAGCCATTT
>JBJXEX010000446.1:0-10555 GCA_046156195.1 Planctomycetaceae bacterium
GCAAGCCGTCCGGTTTCGTTGAGTCTTGCGACACTTCACGGGACGGCTTGCGCCGTTCCGCTTCTAAAGTCAGTGCCATTGGGCTAACGCCCTCCGGCTCGCCTGGGTTTGCCGCGTTCGCCAGAACGCGGGGTGATTGCTGTGCGGCGTTTGGCCCGCGGCTAGCGCCTTGCGGCTCAGTCAATTCAACCACGAGATCGCGGTCTAGCGCTGCGTACTCTTCGCGACCGTCGAGGAACAAATCCTCTTGCTCAACTCGGCCGTTCAACAGGTGCGATGGCGAATACCACTTCGTCCCCGCCGCTCCCTTCACGCGGAGATGCGCGGACCACTCGCGAACTCCCTCCAGCGAATGACCCGCCGGGAAGCGATAGACGCTGCGGCCATAATCGTTGGGCAACCGTTGTGTGTAGCTCAGCAAGATTCGCTTTTCTTGCCGAGCTTCCAGCGGGAAGACTCGCATCTGAAACGTGCTCCCATCGACCCACTCCAGCAATGCCGGATCTCGCTGCGTGTGACGAATCTGCTCGAACACGTTGCGGCCATAGTCTCGCTCGACCATGCCCCCTTCCATCAGTTTGCCATTCACATACATCGCCAATCGCGACAACGACGCATCCGCCGGCAACGGGAACCGGAACGTCCCCTCAAGCTGCTGCCAGGTGTGATTGAAATACGTCTGGTCGATCGTCGTCCGAGCGAATCCCTCTTCGATGTAAACATCGACATGAAATTTTCGGAGCGACAGTTTCATCTCCTGCCCGTTGGGATCGACGACAGTGACCGTCCCGCCGGCATGTTCGCTGACCGGCACGACCATTGAGCCGGTCGCGGCCAGCAAGTCCTTGACCCACTCGACGACATAGGCCGAGCGTTTGGCCGGCCGCAGTTCGACGGAGGGTGAGTCACTTTGATCGGCGATCAACTCCTGCCCAGCGGGGATGACGGCCTCGACGCCGCTGACCTGCACCGTTCCCTGAGTGACGACAACGCTCGTCGCCTGCTCTTGAGCCTTCACGACGAACTTCGTCCCCAGCGCCGTGACCGTCCGCTGCGGAGTCTCGACCACAAACCGTTCAGCGTTCGCGGTCGGGAGCACTTCGACGAAGACTTCACCTGCCAGCAGTTTTACTCGCCGCTCGGCAACGATCGTGACTCGCGACTGCTCGTTGATCGACAGCACCGAGCCATCCAACAACGTGACTCGCCGTTTCTCGCGCGGACCGGTGCTGAGTGTCTCACCGAGATGCACACGCTGGATCGCCGCACTGTTTGCGGATCGTTCAGCAAGACTCGTTCTCGCGGCGGCAGGGCGATCGTTCAACGAGATCAACTCGCCGGATCGCAGCGGCGATCGTTCGACGTAATCGAATCGGTGAAAGGCAAGCCCGACGGCAATCAATGCGGCACACGCGACGACGATGACCATTCGCGAGAGTCGCCGACCGATTGCTCCGGGGTCTGGCGCTTCGGAATTCGGAATTGGCCGCACGGCCAATTCTGAATTCCGAAGTGCCTGACCCCTGTCGGTCCGAAGTGCCTGACCCCTGTCGGTGGGACTCGCCGACGTCTCCGCAATCGAACGTCGCAACTGCCGCATGATGCGGCTCGTCGCCGCTTCGCCGAGCGGCTCGACATCCACCGCATCCAACGCGTCGGCGATGTCCGCATCCGACTCCGGTTGATCCAGCTCACGCAGCGCTGCAGCAATGCGGTTGCGAAACAGGTCGTCCGATAACGCATCGTGGTTGATTGGATCGCTCATGGCATGAGTCCTCAAAAACTAACCCGAAGCGTTAGCGAGGGCGAACGCTTCACGAAACTTTGGTTATCAGATCACCGTCGCTTGGAGCGTCCGCCCTCGCTGACGCTTCGGGTTACTTAATTCGAGGCTCGGCGAGTTTGCGTTGTTCGATCTCTCGCCGCAGGCGTTCCAGTGCTCGACGGCGATAGACCCGCACCGTCGCGGGAGGGATGCCCAACTCCTTGGCCAAGTCGTGACTCGCGACAAGCCCGTCGCGCGAGTCCGCATCGGCCAGCACGATGCGACGTTGATTCTCCGGCAACAGCGCGAGCAACTCGCGCAGTTGCTCTGACGGAACACGCAGCGTCGGCGAGTGCCCCACGTCCGCGTCGCCGTTCGATGGGCGACGATCAATCGCTTCGGCGAGTTGAGCCGGTGCAAGACTCGATTCCCTCTGCCGAGCTTTGTGCCATCCCTGTTTCAAAACATCACGAGCCAAGTTCTCGGCGATGCGAAAAAACCAGACGCGGAGCGACGCGCGAGCCGGATCAAACCGAGCACGATGCTGCCACATCCGAAACAGAGCCGCAGCCAAGACATCTTCAAAATCGGTGGCAGTTAGCGGCCCGACAAATCGCTGCCTGAGCAACGCCAAGATCGGCGGCCCATGCACTCGCAGGATCAACTCCAAGACCTCTTCCTCACCCGCTCGTAGTCGCGTACCGAGATCCGAAGAGGAATCGCCGTGAGTCATGTCGCATCCGTTGCTCGAAGAAGGTTTGCCATCGCAACGCTTCGGTCAGCCACACACACATACGCAAGCCCGTGACAAAGCGAGGCGGCTCGAAAAGTTCACAGCCTCGCAGTGGCGGAACATTTTCCGCCCTCCATTTTTTGCCAGCTCTTCTGAATTCGTCCGAACGGCTGGCGAAAAATGAAGGGCGAAAAATGAAGCACAAACGCTGCCGAGATAAGATCGCTCTCGCCCATGACATGCACTGCGGCGCGCTCGACCTCAAAATCTGCCACTGAAAACCCGGAAGAACAATTTGCGTATCAGAACGTCCGGTTCTTTGTCAGATTTTCCTGTCCCAAATCTTCCTTTCGAATCTGCGTTCTTTGCGACCTTCTGTTCGAAGCTGTGTTTGGAACAGAAGGTCGCAAAGAGCGCGAAGTGGCGTGTCACTCGTCCGTCCGAAACGTGATCGCCGGCAGGCCCTCTTTGTTGAAGAGGTTGACCTTCGGATTCCAGGCCCAGCCGTAACGCACATATTTCGGAAGAGCCACATCGGGTGAAGAGACCAGGATCGTGTCCCCCTCGATCACGGCGTCGGCCCAGACCCAATTCTTGTCGGCTCCGGCGACGATGAAGCCGGTCAGCTTCTCGTCACCGGGCTTGATCGTCAGCCCGCCATGCACATGCTTGAAATACAGCCGGATCTTGTCCCCCTTAGGAGTCTCGACCTGCATCTCAGAGAACTCCGGGCCGGAGAACACGAGATCTTTCTCGCCATACACTTTGTTCCGAGCCACCAGCGACAGACGCCGTCCAACCTCTTGCTTGTTGCGCGGATGAATGTCTCTCGGATCGCCAATGTCGATCGTCATGGCCAGTCCGGTATTCGGCACCAGTCGCGATGTCCGCCATTGTGACTCGCGAATCTCCGCCCAACCCGGCTCGACCGGTTGAGTCTGCAACGCATTCATGTTCGCCAGCGACACGATCAAGAACGGAAAGTCGCCCACCTCGAACCGGGAACGCCAGTCGGCGATCAGCGTTGGCAGCAGTCGCCGATACTGCATCCAGAAGGGGCCGTTTGCTTCTCCTTGATACCAGAGCGAGCCCTTTACGCCATAGGGCACCAGCGGCGCTAACATTCCGTTATACAGAGCGCTAATCATCTTATAGTGTGTCAGTTGCGGAGTCGGCACCGGTTGCATCAAGTCCGCGATCGCCACCACCGGTTTCGCCTTCCAAGTGCCGGCCAAACGAACCCGCTCATTGCCGGGATTCTTGGCGAGCCGGACTCCCATGTTTTGTGGAGCGGAACAGAACCCGCCCGGACCTTTCTGATTGAGCACCGCCACGACCAACAAATTCTTCCCCGGCCGCACCAACTTCGCATCCACGAGATAACTGCGGATCCCCGGCAGTTGCTTCGAGCCGATCAGCGTCCCGTTGAACCAGACGACGTCGATGTCATTGATGATCGACAAGTCGAACTGCAGATCCTTGCCGCTCCACGCTTCGGGAATCTCGATCGAATGTCGAAACCAGACGAATCCATCGAAGTCCTTGAGCTGTTCGAGTCCCGATTCCTCCCACGGCTTGGGAACGCTGATGTCGAGCCAATCGTCGGTGTTGAGATTCGGGTCCGACGTGTACTTCAACGTCTTGCTGACGGGATCAACGGCCGCGGTCCATTGCTCCAGCGCGCGGAAGTAATCGAAGTCCGCACCGAAGGCTGTTAGCAATTGCTCGCGTTCATCAAGCCGGGCGGGAAAGTCATACGGCATCTGCTTGCGAAGCACCTCGGCGCTGGTCCACGACTCGGCCGTCGTCGCTCCGGCCGAAGTGTGAATGATGCCGATCGGAATTTTCTGGGTGCTCTGAATCTCGCGAGCGAAGAAGTAACCGACGGCGGAAAAGTTGCGAGCGAATTCGGGAGTGCAAACTTCCCACTTCGCTGGCGGCGGCAGCTTCTCAGGCACGAGCGACGCCGAGAAGCTGACAGTGAACGATCGGATCTGAGAGTTGTTCGCTTGCTTGGCCTCCTCCTCGCCATTGGTCGCGAGCCGCACCGGCCAGTTCATGTTCGACTGCCCGGTACAGAGCCAGACATCGCCACAGAGCACGTTGCTCAGAGTCTCTTTGCGATCGCTGCCGACGACGGTGATCATGTGCGGCCCGCCCGCCGGAAACGGCCCGATCTTGGTCGTCCAGCGCCCATCGGCTCCCGCCACCGCCACCTTTCCCGTCGGCTGATCATCGACGGCCACAGTGATTTTGTCCCCCGGTTGGCTCCAGCCCCAAATGGGCGCAGCGATATCCCGTTGCAGAACCATGTCGTCGGAAAACAATGGATGCAGAAACGGCAACGCTCGCGGCTGAGTTGGCCACCACGGCTGCGGCCCTTGCGGCTGAGCCAACGCCGCGCGGGTCACGCAACTACCCAACAGCAGCAATAACAACAACGCGCGAATCAGAGTCTTAAGCAGCATGAGCACCAGAGCCTCCACGTTTTCGTGGAGAGGATAGCGATCTCAAACAACTCCTTGACACCTTTCTGAACCAACCGCTATCGTCCGCCCCCCTTAGCGGACCAGACAAAATTCCTGGGGGATTAGCTCAGTTGGGAGAGCGTCTGCATGGCATGCAGAAGGTCAGGGGTTCAAGTCCCCTATCCTCCACTTTTCTTCAAAAGAAGCCCTTCGACGAGAACGTCGAAGGGCTTTCTTATTTGTGGGCTGAGACTTCCGTCGATGAGTCGGCAGTTCAACCAGACGATTTCGAGGATCTTACGTTTTTCGGCGTAGTCTGCGGTAAGCCATCGCTGGCGAAGGGTTTGAGAAAGTTCAAACACCTTGGACGTTATCTCGGCGTTTTCGTCGCGGGAGCGATCGAGAACGTCCAGTTGAAGTTTGATCGATGCGAGCCGGTCTCGCATTTCTGTTTGTTTGCGGTTGAACGTCGCTTCGTCGATCTGGTCATTGATTCGCAGGTTCAGCAATCGATCCTGCTGTGCGGCAATCAAAGTTTCCTGACGTTGTAGTTCGGCTCGTTGGGAACGAGTGTCGGCTTGAGCGTCCTTGGTTTTTGACGCCAACACGGCGCGGAACCATTCGCGAACTCCGTCGTCTTCAATTCGCATCTTGTCGAACACGGCGAGAACTTGACGGTCCAATTCGGCTTCGGTGACTCGTGTCCTGGGATGGTCCGGTTTGTTGTACTTCGTGCATCGGTAATAGAGGTAATCGCGCGGGCCGCTTTTCGTCTTCTTGGTTTTCCACTCGCCGGTAATTTTGTGGCCGCAGTGCCCGCACTCAATCAGGTCGGAAGCGTAGGTCATCGTGTGCGACAATTGCTGGCCGTTGCCCAGCAGAGCTTGCACGCGGTCCCAAGTTGCACGGTCGATGATCGGTGAGTGCTTACCGGGATACCAGCCGCCTCGGTAACGGACTTCGCCGATGTAGGCTCGGTCGGTCAGCATATTGTGGACCGACGTGCGGCTCCAGCGGGGGGTCGATGGACGGTACTCAACGCCGTCGTCGGCTAACCGCTTTACGATCCCTTCAAGGGTGTGATTCTCGAAGGCATAGAGCCGAAACATCCGGCGGACATTGTCAGCGGCAACGGGATCAAGCTCGATAACACGACGGCTGTTGGCTCTGACGTTGCGATAGCCATACGGAGCTTTGCCGGGGAAGAGCCCTTCTTGGACGCGGCGGCTGATGCCCAAGCTAATATCGACCGCCATTTGCTCCGTGAAGAAGCTGGCCATATTGGCCAGCGTGCGGCGCATCATGCGACCGGCGGGGTTGTTGTCGGTCTGCTGAGAAATCGAAATGAACGGAACCTGATAATCAGATTCGAGTCGTTCCAGTTCGACGTAATCAAAAAGATTGCGAGCAGCACGATCGACCTTGTAGAAGAGCAGCCCATCCAATTCGATGCAGTGCCGCTTGGCGTAAGCGACCATTTCCTTGAAGGTCTTGCGTTCGTCCCGTTTGCTGGCTGTCTCTGCGATTCTAAAAAGTTTGACGATCGTGCCGCCGTGCTGTTCGGCGTAGCGTTTGAGGGCGTCTTCTTGGACATCAAGGGAGAAGCCTTCGCGTTCTTGCTCACGGCTGCTCACGCGAGCCAGTGCTATGAATTGTTTCATGACGACCTCCGCTCGACAACAAATCAGACACACGATCGACACTCATGATGATCTCTAAGGCATCTTCCGAGATCAACTGATTCTCGTAAAAAGGTTGCCAGACGCGGAGCGTGTGCTCGATGAGTTCGGGCGTGATCCAAGGCGGAGCACCAGCGGGAACGGTGGCCACTGCATGCGTTGGCGGCCTCGGCGGGGAGCGGTCGTCACGGCTGAGCATCGTGGACGGCTCCTGAGAACAAACGACGTTCGACTTGGTTGCCGTAGGCTGTCCAACCGAAGTTCGGTTGTTTCTCGCGACCGTAGAGTTCCAGGTACGACACGCGCCAGTAATGAGCGTCATGCCGTTCGTCAGAAATGAGGTGTTGACGTGTCACGATCAATGCGCCTCGGTGTGCCGAATGATCCAAGTGTGTGCGGCATCAAGAGCAATTCGCAGTAGTGCGGTCGGCAATCGCGTTTTGTCCGACTGGCACTGGTGTTGAATCGGACTGGCGGCATTGGAGGCCAGATCGAATTCACGCTCCATGCAGTCTCTTTCAGTCTCGTGGAATCTCGTTTTTTTCTGATGTGATGAGCCTTGATGAGCAATCCGTACAAAAATCGCTCCGTGTTGCTCAGCACCGAAGTCATCCCGCGACTCATGCGTGAGCAAGGTTGGACCACCGAAACGCTGGCACAAAAAACGGGACTCTCAACCGGGGCGATTTCCGATCTCTTGAATGAGAAGCATCCCGTGTATTGGAGTACGGCCGACATCCTTCGGAAGACATTCGACCTCAAGCGAATCGACTTGCTCCTGAAGCCCGACGCTTCCGATTGTCCAGCGGTCGTTGCGAAGGAAACGATTCACGAACGGTCGGTCGAGCAAGTCTTGACGCAATGGATCACTGCGTCGAACCAATTGCCGTTGCATACGGCTGCATCTCGCGATCATCCCCCGGCTGACACTCTTGCAATTGCGTCAACAATAAGGACACCGAACATGCCCCGCGAAACCGATTCAGCGGACTCTGTTGCGGCGGTCGTCGAATCAAATCATTCACTGAGTCCCATGCAGTCAGCCATTCCGGGCCACTGGCGAAGCGATGCTGTGGGTCTAATTGCAAAGCTCGTCCCAACAAGGCGTCGATGGCTTGCCAAATCGAGCGGTCCAATCGTGATGCTTCGCGACAGATCGAACTTGGCGGAACATAAAGTGAGTCCGGTTCGGATCGGTATTGCGCAGAACCGGCACGACCACCGAGTCCGTCATACGGAACCTGAAGCGTGAGCAGTTCGTAGCAAACTGCGGCGAGTGAAAAGTAGTCCGCACGAAAATCGACGGTCTTGTAATCGGCGATGATCTCCGGAGCGGCGTATTGGTCGCTCTTACCGTCCCCTTGGTGTCGCCGGACTGTGTGCTCGATCCCCCACGCGCTGCCAAAGTCGATCAGGGTCATCCGCCGGGATTTCGAGGACAGGATGCAAGTGAGATACGGCATGGGCCAGGCCGCGACAGAGCCGAATCGCTTCCGGTGTTCCGAGTCGCTGGCGGTGGGAATCTTGCATCTTGCGCACCCACCAACGCAAATCCTCTCCTTCAATCCACGGTTGGACGATTGCGATGTCGTCACCACACCGATGGTATTCGAGAATCTGCGGAAGTTCGGGATTCTCTTGACCAAGTCTCTGAAGCACTCCCACCCGCTGCCATGTTTCGTCGCAGCGGGGCAACAGTTGCAGGACTCGCAAAGCTCCGTGAGGTCCAGCGACCGGATCAAACGCCAAAAAGCGGCGACGAGATTCCGCACTGAGCCGACGAGTCACCAGAAAGTTCTTTCGACCGAGAATGATCCGATCGATGACTTCGTACCGGCGGCGTTTGAAATAGAAATGGTCTTGGGCCAAAACCAAAATCCTCTCCAGCCAAGTGGGACTCACGGTGACTGAGGTGTGACAAGGTGGCAACGTGTCTTCGCGGACATACGGCTGGTCAACACATGCCAGTCGGAAAGTCGGCAATTGCCGGAGAATCGTATCAAGTCGACGGCATGTGGGCTGGCATGTGAGGGAGTCACCTCGCGTGCCACGCGAGGTGCCAGTCGAATACCAATCGCATGTTCACACCCTAGGGCGGCGCAGCCGCCTTCAGGCCGGAGCGTTCAGCGGAGGCCAAGGGGCCGCAGCCTGCCCCAGCAGGCTCGGTCCAGGGCGAGCGGCCCAGCGAGCCCAAGGGCGTCCAGCCCGCCGCAGGTTGCTCCCAAGCGGCCTGCGGAACAAGCCGTCCAGGGCGGCGGAGCGTCCAGCGCAGCCGGAGCCGGTCCTGACCGGCGGGTGCTGTCGGCGCGAGCAGTCACACACGGTTGTCGTTGTCGTTGTCGATTCGCAGTCGAGGAGGCGATTGGTTCGTTAGAGGATCTTCACGCGGTTGTCGATTCGCAGGCGGACTTCCTCCAGGGCAGTCAGGAGTGCCTGTTCGATTTGGTGGTAGTCTCCCTTGCGAGGTGACTTCACGATGACTTGCCAGTCGTGATCGGCAAAGAATGTTTGCTTGGTGCCGCGTGAGCCGGAAACGGTTTTGCCTTTGCGTTGTCTGACTGTTGCTTGAGCGGTGGTGATGGTCTTCACGGTAGCGGTCTGACTGACTTTAGCGAGTTGCTCATCGGGCAGTTTCGACAATTCATAGCCCGCTCGTGGCGACATCTCGCCCAACTCAATACGGGTTCGCAGCTCGTGCGGGAGTTTCAACAGTGCCAGCGACCGCGTCACACGAGTCGGGTTAATGCGCAGTGCCTCCGCCAATTGCTTCCCGTTCCAGCCGTTGACCTCCATGAGACGGCGGAAGGACTCGGCCTCTTCGATCGGCTGCAAGTCTTCGCGGAGCAAGTTCTCGATCAACTGTTCTTCAAGGATCTGAGTCGGACTCAAGTGTTGTTCCAAAAAGAAACAGTCGATGCCCTTGAGCCCGGCCCGCTGCGCAGCTCGCCAGCGTCGTTCGCCGGAGACGATCAACCAACAGGCATCGGGTTCTGACCAGCGGACACGAATCGGGGCGAGTTGCCCCTTGTCGCGGATACTCGCCGCCAACCGTTCCAATGCTTCTTCATCAAACTCGGTTCGTGGTTGTTGTGGGTCGGGTTGAATCCGTTCGATTTCGATTCGACCGAACGATCGATTGGACCGGCGGCCAATGTCCTTTGGTGAAGCGATGGGACTCAGTTGTGCGCGCGACTCAGTGATCCGCACGCCGATCGACTCATCCAAGTGACCACGGACTCCTTCCAAAAGGCTGCGAGTGTTTGCCATGACTACGCCGCCTCCTGTTGCACTTTCCTCGCGTCAATGCGATTCAGAATCTCCTCGGCGAGTTGCCGGGTGGCGATCGCCGCTTGAGAACGAGGGTCGTGCATTTCAACGGGCCTCCGGCAAGCGAGCGCGACCTTGAAAGCCGACAGTTCCGGGATCGTCGTTTGCAAAATCTGATCGTCGTATAGCGTGCGAAGCCGCGCCTCATACGAGCGATGCACCAGCATTCGCCGGTCACTGCGAGTGATGACATGCCCCAAACGGCGGAGCGTGGGATTCAGGACTCGCACATTCGCAACCGCTTGATGCACGGCGCGAATCCCCTGAGTGCCGAAATCTTCCGGCGGGATGGGGATCAGGACATGTTCCGCCGCGATCATCGCATTCCAACTGCACCGATAAAGATTCGGCGGGCAGTCAAACAAGACAATATCGAACCTGTTGAGCGGCTCCAGAAAATCACGCAGCGCGAACTGCATCACGCCGGAACTTTCTGGTGACGGCTGATTGAAAGCTGCCAAGTGATGATTGGCAGGCAGAACATGAATCCCGGCAATCTCCGTCTTGCGAATCAGCAAAGAGGGATCGATCGCATCACAGCGTTCATCGAACAGCGCCGCCATCGTCTGCCAAGGAGCCATTT
>JBJXEX010000067.1:0-64409 GCA_046156195.1 Planctomycetaceae bacterium
GACTCTCGACAGCGTTCGCGCTGGCGGTGCCGCGCGAGGAGACGAAGGAGATCACACCGCACCTGGCGTTCTTCCAGCGGATCGCGGCGATGATCCGCAAACGGCTGGCGGATGACGCCGGGCCGACTACGGGCGGGGGCGGATCGCGAGACATCGACGCGGCCGTGCCGCAGGTCATCGGCGACGCGGTGGATGCGGGCGAGGTGATCGACCTCTTCGCGGCGGTGGGCTTGGACTCTGCACTTCTGGACATTTCGTACGACGGACTTCCAGTCCGTCGATGGTGAGTCTCGACGGACTGGAAGTCCGTCGTACAGGCGCTGGAGACGCTGCGGAAACTGCTCACCGACCAGATCAAGATCAGCGAGCGGACGAACCTCGTGCAGGCGCAAAAGTTCCGCGAAGCGCTGGAGAAGGCGATGCTCGGCTACACGAACAAGCAGATCACCACGGCCGAGATGATCGCCAAGCTGCTGGAACTGGCGAAGTGGGTCCGGGAGGCGAAGCAGCACGGGCAGGACCTGGGGCTGAACACGGAGGAAGTCGCATTTTATGACGCACTGGCGGAGAACGGATCGGCCAAGGACGTGATGCGGTCCGACAAGCTCCGCCTGATGGCTCGTGAGCTGGCCGAGATGGTCAAGAAGATGCCCAAGCTCGACTGGACGCAGCGCGAATCGGTCCGCGCCGACCTGCGCCGCAAAGTGCGAAGGTTGCTCGCGATGTACGGGTATCCGCCGGACCTGTCGGAAGATGCCACGAAGCTTGTGCTCAAACAGGCGGAACTGTCGACGGAAGCGGGTGCATAGCCTTCTTCCAAGCCGTGCGATCGGCCTTGCCAACGAAAGCCCAACGCGCTGACCGTCCAAGACAAGGGCGATGCCGAAATCCGGGACAGAATCAAACCGCGTCAGACTTGGCCGTTCGTCACCAAAGATCAGGCCGCGCTCGGTGCGGGTCCGCTCCCGCGCTCGGCGCGGGTCTCCCGACCCCGCCGCTGGGCTGGACCGCAGGTCTCCCCGAAACCGCTGGAGACCGTTGGTCCCCTGCGGTGCGGGGTCGGGAGACCCGCGCACCGCACAGGACAGTCAGCACGACGCGCGAGCGAGTGGTGGCGTTGGGCCAAACCCATTCGCGGCAACCACTCGCTCGCGCGTCGTGCTCACTTTGGCGGGCCGCCTGACTCGCGACCGGCCGCGACGTAAGTGCTCGCAGCGGCGGAAGGGTCAAAACGACGTAAACCCAAGCCGGTTGCCATGAACCTTGGGTCCGGACAAGCGCCAACCGAGCCGTTTGCCAATCCGGAAGGGTCCGGATGGATGAACACCGGCGCGTTGGCCTCTCCAGACCCTCCGGCAGAGCCAAACGGATAAGTGGCCGTCAATCCGTTCGGGTCCAGACAGGCAAACGGATAAGTGGCCGTCAATCCGACAGGGTCCGCAGAGGCAAACGGATAAGTGCTCATCAATCCGTTCGACTCCAGCATGGCAAACCGACGCGCGTTTGCTCGTACTTACGACGATTCCAAGCCGCCGACTCGACTGTTTGCTCGTCCGCACCCGCCCGCCATAACCAACCCTCCGGTCGGCACCTCTCCAGACCCCCGCCGGATGGCAAACCCCTCGGTCGGCACCTCTAGGCACTCCACCCGGAAGCCAAACCGCTCGGTCACCGCCTCTCCAAACCCCACCGGCTTGGCAAACCGCCTTCGGTTCGGCTGTCCGGACTCCGCCGAGTAGGCCAAGTCGAGCCGGTGGACTCGTGGGAGTGGTTTCGGGGAAAGAGGGAAAGAAAAGGGTCGGGAAAGAAAAGGGTCAGGACTCTTTTTGAGGTTGCATCGCGGTGTCGGTGGTGGCATTCGCCCCGAAAAAGAGTATCGCGGTCGGGACCGCCCTTGCGGGCGGCCCCCCGCACAGATCCGTACATTCGGAACTACCGCATACGGCTCTTACCTTGGATGAAGACGATCAAACCGTACTTCGGGATACGGATGCAGGATTCTCGGTGTGGGAAGCCAGCGTTTGATGAGCGACGAGAACTTCGGCCAGGTCATCCGGCGACCACGTTGACTGCTTCGCCGCAGCACGCGGAGCCAGAGTTCCTGGAACGCCGTGCGGAATTGTTGCAGTCGCTCCGAGTTGCCGGGGATCGCGTGGTAGTTGCATCACCCTCGAAACACGCTCAGAGCCCAAGAGCCGACTTGCGTCAGGTCCAGGTGCATTTTCCGTTGCAGCGAGTCGTTCAGTTCGCGCAGCTTGTTGCGCAGCTTCTTGATCGAGGAGATGCGGCGGATGGTGAAGTCCCCTTCCCTCCACAGACTCCGCCGACAGCGACACGCTGTCTTTGTTCGCCTGCTTCTCCGGTACTATGGGGCTGTCGGGCACCGCCGCATCGGTGGTCCCCCGGAAACGTGCGCGTCGGAATTGTGGCCTCGCGCCGTCTCCGACCGATTCTTGGCGTGAGCCACGAATGTTTCCGGGGCCTCCCGGCTTCCGTGAGGAAAGTTTCCAACCATGCGTGTGGTCTCAGACTCCGTGGGGGCGACATCGAACTTGCCATCAACGCTCGATCCGCCACGGGCGGATTGCCTTCCCCTTGTCAGGACAAGGTCGGCCACCACAAAAGGATGATTTCGGAGCTCAATACACAGCCTGGCTGTGCCTCTGTAAACGCTTCGACTTGGCAGTTGCCCGACAAGACGCATCACTCGAGGCCGAGGTGACTGGCTGAGTCTTCTCTCGTGCGACTCTTTCATTCGCGACTTTCCTCCGGCTTACGCCGGCGCCCCTGACACCTTTCATACACCTGCAACCTTTCCTACACACGACACCTTTCCTACCCCTGACACCTTTCCTACACCCGCATTCTTCCTCGGCCCCCTTTCGTGCTCTTTTCTCCTTCTCCCCCTAATACGATGATTGGCGATCAGGAAGCGTTCGCTGTGGAGACTTCGCATGGATCACTCGAAAGGACGGAACTCTTCGCGGACGCCAATTGGCAGGAGGGGACGAATCGCGATTGCCGTTCGACTGCTGTTCCTGTTCTGGCTATTGAGCAATTCGGGGATCTCCAGTGCTGCTGAACCGAAAGTCTGGAACGGTCATTCCGGTTCCGTTTCCGCTCTGGTGTTTTCCACGGACGGACGGTGGCTGGCGTCGGGAAGCAGTGATCATACCATCAAGATTTGGGAGGTTGCGACGGGACGCGAATTGCGTCAGCTTCAAGGGCACCGTGCCACAGTCATGGAAGTCGCGTTCTCGCCCGATGGAAAGCGCTTGGCATCCAGCGGCGGAAGTCCGGACGATTCGGTTCGTCTCTGGGAGGTCAGTTCGGGAAAACTGTTGTGGCACCAGCAAGGCCACACCAGCAGTGTTCCGACGGTGGCCTATTCGCCAGATGGAAAACTTCTGGCATCGGGAAGTTCGGACCACTCGGTCAAATTATGGAATGCCGAATCCGGCGCGGAGCTCCGATCGCTCAGCGGCCACAAGGCGAGTCTGATGTCGGTCGCATTCTCACCAGACGGAAAGATTCTCGCGTCTGGCGGCTTCGATCGCACGGTGAGCCTTTGGGAAATTCCCGGTGGCGATGAGTTGGCGCTGCTTCTGGGAAGTCGCCATGCGGTGTCAACCTTGTGCTTCTCTCCCGATGGGCAGATGTTGGCGACGGGAAGCGGAGACCTTAAACAGTCGGGAGTCGGCGAGATCATTTTATGGGATGTCACAACTCACAAGCCGCGCTTTCGACAGGCAACCGCGGACATAACCAGTCTTTGCTTTTTCCCCAACGGGAAGTACCTGGCAAGCGGTGGATTTGATCGCACGGTGCGGTTGTGGGATGCCAAGACGCTCCGCGAACGAGTCCAACTGCGACGCAACTCAACGATCTTATCGTTGGCAATCTCTCCGCGCGGTGACTTGCTGGCGGCCGGGACAGCGAGTGAGATTCTCGTCTGGCAAACGGAGCCGCTACTGGCCGAGGCCGACCGTCCACAAGAATAGGAGAGTGCTCATGACGCTTTTCGCCCGTGCAAAATCTGTCGTGTTTCCGGCACTCGTCGTTGTCGTGGCAATCGCAGTCTGTGCGAACGCGGCGGCGGACGAGTCGCCATTGACGCGGATTCCCGATGATGCGGTCGCCGTGTTGCATGTGAAGGGCTGGTATCGCACGCGCGGCCGCATCGTGGAATTGATTGAGAAGGCTCTCCCCGGTGAACCCGCTGAGGCCATGATTGAGCAGATGAATTCCTGGATCGATCAGATGCTCGACGGCCGGCAGATCTTCGTGTCTGACGATGAATCTGTGTTTCTGGTGCTGTCCAAGCTTCCGGCCGCGGGCAAGCCCCCCGAGATCTTGCTGATTGCTCCGATCACCGATTACGCGGCATTTCGGAACGGACTGCTCACGCCGGAGGAGCGTGGCCAATTGCAAATCACGAATGGGCAGGAAACGACCCGCGTTCGCGGCATTCCGATTTTTTTGGTCGATCACGGCAAGTATGCCACACTGAGCAACGTGAAACAGCCCGCCCGCTTGAGCGAAAAGCCGAGCCGATTTGCTTCCAAGCTGCCCAAGGGGATTGCGGATCGGCTATTGGCGTCCGACGTGGCGCTGTGCCTTGACTTGAAGGCGATCAACTCGTTGTACGAGGACGAAATCGCCGAAGCCGGTGGAGCCATTCAGCGTTTTGTCTTGCAGCAGTTTCAGGAAAAGGAAGTTCGCAATAAAGAATGGAAGCAGCTCATGCGAACTCTGGTCAACGGGCTGATTCAGTTCGTTCAGGACTCAGAGGCGTTGTTGGTCACAGTCAATGTTCCGGTGGAGGGCGTGGAAGCTCATCTGGAAGTGATTGTGAAATCGGAGAGTGAATCGGCTCAGTTTTTTCAGACAGCGCGCGTCGGACGTCTGCCGGACATCGAAGCGCTGCCGCGCGGTTATTTGACTTATCGCGCGGATCAAGGCTGGAGCGATTCTGGCCCGCCAGCGTTGGCCGCACTGCAAGAATTGATGAAGTCCAATCCCGCCTCCCTCAAAGCGGTCAAGGAGTCCACCGATCAAGTGCGCAAGGGAGTTGAGCTTGCCTGCCAACGGAATCGCTTGGGATTGGCTGGCCTACACATCGTCGCGTGTGATGATCCCAAACAGATGGCCGAATCCGAACTGAGCACCGTAGGCACTGCCGAAGTGACGCTAGGAGTCATGAAGTCGCCGCCGCAAATCGAGCGGAGTGCCGCCACGCATCGCGGCTTCACACTTCACAAAGTCACCAGTCGATTTGAGCTCGACACGGTGGCACGTCTGAGTGATGTGAATCGGAAAGGGGTCGAATCGTTGGGGGCTCGCCAGACCGAGATCCTTTGGATCGGACATGACAAGGCTCGGTTCGTCACTGTCGGCGCAGAAACGCTCGACGACGCGCGTCGGATTTTGGATGACTATCTGGACGGAAAGAATTCCTTGAGCGGCGACCCCGCCTTCCGCGAGGCGCGTCGCCATTTGCCGGAGCAAGCCAGCGATTTGATGTTTGAAGAAATCTCTGACTACTTTCAGGCGATGGCGCGATTCCAACTCGGGAATCTGCAAGCCAAGTTCAACCTGCCGGACGCGGTCCTGCCGCGCATTCCACCGCGCATCAAGGGATTGACGGCCTACTATGGCATGGCCACCACATTTCAACCGGGGCGGGTCGCCATTGACCTGTGGGCACCGGGGATCATGGCGCGAGAATACGACCGCGTCGTTGGCGCGATCCTGCTGCAATTGAAGGAACGGTCGGGCGAGTGATGTCTCACGTTACCACGTCGTGCCGAATGGAATCATCGCGCCGAGCGGGACCACGGGATTGGCAATGTCATTCGGACGCTCCAAGCTGACGCAAGAGATTGCGGAATCCGGTTTGCTTTTGCAGGACTTCAAAGCACCGATTCGCTCGCAAGTCACGCACCCGCCGTTTCGAGTTGTGGAAGTAACCATTCGAGTTGAGCGCGAACAGCAGGTTCAAAGCTCGGCCGGTGTATTCAGCAGTCGCTTCGGCTCGCGCGTCGCCAGTGATGTCTTGATCGCGATTCGCCGCAGCGGCCGCGACGGCATACAGGGTGGCTAATTCGTAACGTGCATCGTCCCCATCGGAGTTGGATTTTGCGGCGGCATCCGTCGCTTGTTCATATTTGCCAACTCCAGCCAGGGCCGTCAGTCGAGTCAGCGAAGGATCACGCTCGCCGAACTCCGACAGCCGGTCGCAGTCGGCCAGTGCCTCGCGATGGCGGGCCAGACGATTGAAGACACGCGCGCGGGCACTCAGTGACGACCGCAAAAGTCCCTTCGCGTTGGGTTGATTGGGAAACTGTCGGAGCGCGGATTCCAAGGACTTCACGGCATGGCCGAGATATTCCTCGGCTTCAAGCCACGTTGCATCTTCCGTCAGCAGCAGTCCCATGTTGAAACAGGTTTGGCCGACTTCAACAAGAATTTCCCACTGTTCCTGCTGCTGTTCGGGAGTCAGTCTGTTGAGAATCGCCAGGGCACTGTCCGCGACTTCTTTCGCGGCTTCAGTTTCGTTGTCGGTGATCAATGTGACGGTGAGCGTGCGCCGTGCTCGGACCAGTCCCACGAGGTGTGACATGACCTTGGGTTGCTGAGCAGCCAGCCGTTCAAAGATGTCGATCGACGTTTGCAGCGCCGTCACGGCCGCCTCGGGGTTTCCCGCGAGGACTTCGGCGTGACCAAGGTTTCCGAAGAACGTCGCGCGATGATTCTGGAACTCCGAATTCTCGGCCAGGGACGCATCCAATTTGAGGGCACGAGCCATGCAATCGAGCGCCTGCCGAATCAACTTTCTGGCACGCACGGGTTTGTCCGCGATGTCCAGCGAGGCCAACCCATTAAAGCTCAACCCCAGACTCAACTGCACGATCGGCTCATCGGGGTGGGCTTCAGCGATCTTCACGCGGATGGCATGACTTTCGGCGATGAGTTTGCGAGCTTCGTCGAGACGTCCGGCACGCTGCAAGACGACCCCCTCGTTGTAGCGGCTGGCCGCGTCGCTCAATTGGGTGCCCAAGTCCTTGGGGAGGAGCGCGGCATTGTCACCGGTCAACTTGCGTTGTTTCGCGATTGTGCGCTGTGCCTGTTCCGATTGCCCAACGCTCTGGTACGCGCCGCTCAGCCCGACATATAGAGCTTCCAGGAGTGACCGAATTTCCGGGTCGTCTTCGTTCTCGCGGAGTTTCCGTTCCAGAATCTTCTCCGCCTTCTCGAAACTCTCGATGGCACGCCGCTTGGGCTGTGGATCGCTGCTGATTTCGGCCGTAATCAGGGCCAAGCGGATCAACAGTTCCGCGCGTTCCAAGTCCGCTCCATCAGGATCATCGTGCTCCAAGTTCTCGGCAAACTCCTCGTAGAATCGGCGAGTCGTATCCAACAGCTCTTTGCGAAGCGGTTCCAGGCCGGTTGTCGCCAGCAGTTTTTCTTCGCTGACTCGTTTGTAGAGGTAGTCCACCGCCTCTTTCGCCGAATTGAAATAGCGTTGTGCATTCTCCTTCTCGGTGAGTGCGCGATCCCGTTCCAGCTCGACTTGCTTCTCTTGCTGAATCGCCGCGGCCTCGCCCCGCACGGCGCGTTCACGTTGTTCCTCAGCGGTCGCGTTCGCTGTCTTGAGCTTATCCGCCTGTTGCTCGGCCTCGACGCGCAGACGCTGAGCGTCCAAGAGTGCCGCATTGATGCGAATGGCTTGGAGCGTTGATCCTGTGGCCAGGACGATCAGCGAGGCCGCCAGCGCCGTGCTGAGCATCGCGACGCGAGGATTGCGCCGACCCCACTTCCACAGCCTTTGTACCGAAGTCAATGGCCGGACTCGAACCGGTTGTCCCAGCAGGAAACGTCCCAGATCGTCCCCCAAGTCGCGAGCATTGGCATATCGGCGCGACCGCTCCTTCTCCAAGCAGTTCACCAGAATTGCCGCCAGGTCTTTCGGGACGGTGGGGTCACGGCGGCAGGGATCGGTTGGCTCGACATGCAGCACTTGCGTCAACAAGCGCTCGACCGTGTCGCCATCAAACAGCGGGGTCAACGTCGCCAACTCATAAAAGGTCGCTCCCAGCCCATACACATCGGCCCGTTCATCCACGTCGCGCAGATTGCTTTGAACCTGCTCCGGGGAACAATATCGGAGCGTGCCGACCCAACGGGCGTCCGTCCCCGTGAGCGACTGGCTGCGGTCACGCAGATGCGCCAGCCCCAGATCCATGATGACGACCCGCTGTCCGTCCGCGGTCAGCATCAGATTCGCGGGCTTGAGATCACGATGCAGAATTCCGCGCGCATGCAAATGATTCAGAGCGTCTGCCGCATCCTTGAACAATTTCGCGAGGCTTTGATGAAACTCCTGCTGGCCGGAAAGCGCGGTCTCGTCATGGACCTGACCGGAATTCGCCGGCTGATCCGCGCTGAGCGGGCGTTTCGAGGAGGCATTCAAAATCCCCGTCTGGATCGACTTGTTTGCCGCCGGCGAGGCACTCAGGGCCGCGGCCACATCGGCGAGGTTGGCCCCGTCGATCAACTCCATGGCATAGAAGTGGCGGTCGCCGTCATTTCCCGATGAGAAAATTTTGACGAGGTTGGGATGTTCGCAACGGGACAAGGCGGCAATTTCTCGCCGAAAGCGTCCCAACGAAACCGGGTCCGCTCCCAACGCCGGGGGGAGCACCTTCAACGCCACCCAGCGATTCAGCGACATTTGCCGAGCGCGATACACGATTCCCATCGCACCGCGGCCAAGCTCGCCCGCCAACTCGAAATCACCGATCACATCCCCTGTCCCCAGCCAATGAGTGGCTTCGTCCGGCTCCGTTTCCGCGAGAGCCATCAAGCGATCGACGTCGGAGGCACTCGCCAACTCGCCGCGCAGGCGAGACAGCAGTTCGGTCAATTCACGACGCGCATCGACTTCACGGAGTTGTTCGCCGGTTGAGTAATCCAAATACTCACAACGGCGAACCTCTTCCGCGCTCTCCGAGTCGGACAAACTGCGACGCTTTGTCACCGTGCGATTCAAAAAGCCAAATCGTTCCCGCTCTTCGCGGTCCTCGAAGTAGACCACCAAGGGATGCAGGGGAATTCGCACGCCCGAAGCGATGAAGAAAACTCGGCCTGCCGCTTCACGGATTTGAGTTTCGTCGTCATCGGGTTGAGGCGAAACCGCATCCCCGCTCAGCATCTGACTGGCAGTCCCATGCAATCTCTGCCAGTCAAGTTTCAAAAGTTGTCCGGCCTCCATGTCGCTCAATCGAGCGACCGCCAAGGTGAGATCGCCAAACAAGCAACGTTGTTGCAACACTTCGCAGAGAGCTTCAAACAGCAGGGGACCGATCGCTTCATAGTAGGCGGGCAATCGCGCCGCACCATGCCCGAAGACTTGATTGCGATAGGCGGCGATCAGATCGAAAAATCCCAGCACGCCGCGCCGAGTGGCGTCACGAACTTGTTCCGTTGACAAGGGAGCGGAATCTCCCGCGGACGCCGCCTGTGCGAATCGCCGTACGGCGACGAACGCTTCGGGACGCAGTAATTCCTCGTTGGATTCTCGCAGCGCTGGACACAACTCCGGATGACGTTGCAGCGACAGAGTTGTCTCACGCAAGAAGCCGACCCATTGGCCGATCGACGGCAAACAAAGCTGCTCCAAGGCGCGGGCCAACGGATCGTGCGGATCCAAGCCCTGCGATAGGACCGCTCCGATACGCAGGCAGGCCGCCAGCTTTAAGGTTGCCTCCGCCAGGTAGAAAGCATGGTGATGCCGGTCCTGCGGCGTCTTGGCATTGCGAGCACGCCGATACAACTGAGCCAGCGGCAGTGGCAACCGCGGAATCAAGTCATCGCTTCCAATGCTCGACATGACGACGTCCTCTGGGTCAATCCAATCGAAGTAGATTTGCGGCAGAAGCTCGCGAACATGATACTGCCGCAACTATGCAATTTCGCCTGTGTCCTGGCTGTTTGGTGCGAACCATCATCGCGGTCGCGTTGTCCGCCGCAACCACGGGCTTGGCCGACGAACCGGCTGAGCAGAATCCTTATGAGGGCGTCCCGCAGGCTCCGGTGATCGTCCATGTGCGAAATCCTGACCGTCTTCAGAAGCGGCTGAGCGAGTTGTTTCAGACGGCGTTCAAACCGGACTCAGCACCCGAGGTCATGGCCGGCTTGGCGCGTTTCGCCGCCGCGACTTTCGGCGAGCGCCGTTTGGAAGGACTGGCGGCGGACAGTTCCTTGTTCGTTGTCTTTCCTCAACTGCCGCAGAATTGGGAGGACGATTTCCCGCACTGGGCGCTCATCGCCAATGTTTCCGACGAGCGCCGCTTTCGTGAGGCTCTTCTGACTGTCGACGAGCGAGACACGTTCAAACGCAACCGCAACGGACTCGAGTCAGCGCTGCTGGGTGGCGTGGAAGTCTATTTTCGGCGGAGAGGAAGCCGCTTGATCGTGACGCCGGACCAGGAACTCGCGTTGAGTTCAGCGGCAACCCAATTCCGACTGGACGGCAAGCTCTCATCGCAGTTGCTGGCGTCCGATGTGGCTGTCTATGTCAATCTGCAAGAGGTGGCAAAAAGTTACGGCGAGCGATTCCAAGAGGTGCGAGACGTTGCCATCCTGATCTTGCAAGCGACGCTCCGCGAACAGGGTCAGTCAAGATCTCACACCAATCCCTTGCAGTCGTTGGTTCAGGCGGTGTGGCGCATTTTACAGGACTCCCGCAGCGTACTGATCGGTTTGCAATTCGAGCCAGAAGGGGTGCGGCTACGTCTTGAAACGTCGGTGGTGCGTGACAGCGCGACGGGAAAACAATTGGCGAACGAGCGGCCGGTGACAATGGAAGAATTAGGGACAATGCCCGCGGGCAAACCGTTCTACTCAGGGGTGGCACTGTCACCCAGCACGTTGCAGTTGGCTCATCCCTTGGCGTACTTCACGGACTCCGACTTAGACGCGGCCACCTGGAAGCCGGCGCGCGAGGCGTTACTTCGCCACTTGGATGTCCAGCCGCGGCTCTTGCTGAATGCGGCGGCAGCCGGACTAAAGTCCGAGGGTCTGGAGGTGTGGCTGGGGGGAAATCCGCAGGCGGCCACCGAAACGCGGCTGGCGTTTTATGAGACTTTGCCCGCGGGCACCATTCTCAATGCCGGCGTCTTGCGCGAGAAACCGATCCTCTTGAAGCGAGCCCACAATCGGCACGGCTTTCAGCTTCACCAAGCTCGGTTTCGATGGGATTTCAAACGCATGGCCCAAGCTTACGAAACCAGTCATCTCGATGCCGTGGACCTCCGACAGCTCATCAGCCGAGAAGGGAATTGTTGGTTCGGATCGAATGGCAAGGTGTTCGCCGAACTAACAGGCTCGGATTGGTACAGCGCTCAGGCTTACTTGGAGGAATTCGTGCGACAGGAACATCCCCTGAAACAAGACCCGGCGTTTCAGGCCGCGAGACGTCAGCTTCCCGCGAATGTCAGCTTGTTGGGATTCTTGGATGTGAATTTCGGAGTTCAGACAGCGCTCGCCAACGTCCTGCTGCGGGCTGGCAACAAGATAACCCCGCAATTCGCTTCGTCGCTGAATGAGTTGCTCGTGGAGAACCAACCGGTCGGGGCCTCCGGTTATTTCGGAGGAGCGGCGGTGTTGGAGCCTGACCGGGTCAGCGTTGAAGCTTGGATTCCCGCGGCGGCGTTGGGCCGGGGGCAAGAAGTTTTAGAAAAACTCGCGGCAGCGCGTCCTGCACCGCGCTGAGCGGTCAATTGTCCGGCTGCAATTCTCGCGTGAGCTTGATGATCTCCGGGTGCTCGCGAAGCGACTTGAGGTGCGGCGAACGAAGAAAGTCCATCCGCCGATCAGCGTCGTCGAACACTCCGGCCTGTTTGAGTTGCTGCACCAGCTTGAGGGCTTCTCCCGTGTAGCGTTGTGCTCGTTGCTGACGTTCCGCAGGGCTGAGCTTGGAATCTCGTTGTGCGGCGGCGATGGCGAGCGCATAGACCTCCACCATTTGAAAGCCTCCGGCGATCTTCGCTTCGACGAGGGCCCGTGCGTAGTCGCCCGTGCCAGCCAACCCGATCGCACGCCACGGACGCCACAGGTGACGCGACTTCTGGTCGGACAACGCGAACGCGCGATCGAACGAGTCCAAGGATTCCGCATAGCGTTCCAACTCAGCCAGCGCTCGGCCGCGCAAAGCATGCGCCGCGGCATACACGAATTGCGAATCCTTCAAATTCGGCAGCAGCTCTCGCGCTCGTTCGAAGTGCGTGACGGCCAGCTCGCTCCATTTTTTCGCCGAGGTGAAATCGCGTCGTTTGTCGGCGTCGATCATGCCCTGCATAAAGCAGGTGTTTCCCAGTTCCATCTGGGCTTCGGGAGAATTCGACAATTCTTCCTGCCACTGTTCGCCAAGTGCCAAAATCTCGCGTGCGGTTTCCTCAACCACGGCAAAGTCCTCTTTCGCAAGATTGAGCATGCCGAGATTGCGACAGCAGCGCACCAGCAAGAGGATGTCTTCGAGAGACTCGGACTCGGTTGCCAATTGTCGCGCTACGGGCAGAGCTTTCTGAACTGAGGCCAATGCGAATTCCAGATCCTCCCGCAGCAGGAGCGACAAGCTGCTATGTGTCATCGCGAAGACGCGCCGAAACTCTTCGAGATCTCCAAAGTCGAAATCTTCATTTTCATTCAGTTGATCGAGCATGGCCGCGTTGGTGCGCAGTAATTCGACCGCCTTCGGTATCTGATCGCTCCCGCGATAATAATCGCTGAGATTCAACCGATAGCCAGCCACATCGAGTTGCGCCAACTGACGCAGTGCGGACGCTGGCTCGTTGACGATGCTTCGTTCGCGAGCGGCCAAAGCAGCTTCGTATTCTCCCTTTGCCTTCACGATGTCCCCCTGAAATCGAAAGGCCAGTCCGCGGTTGTTGTGGATTTTCGCCAGCCTCGTCAGATGCTCGGAATCGTTCGGATGATCTGCCACGAGTTGCTGACAGAGCGACAAGGCCTTGTCCAGCAATTGCAAAGCCGCCTGAGTCTGGCCACTGCGTGTCTGGAGCACCGAGAGATCGCTGTAAGTCGCCGCCAACATGGCACGGTACTCGTCAAACTCCGGGTGTGCTGCGACCAGCGCTTTCCAAATCGTCGCGGCATCGTCGAGACAATGCGTTTGATTCGATGCGGGATTCACCAGACCTTCGGCCCGCTGACCAAGTTCCTCTCCCACGTTCGTCAATGCTCTGGCCAGCGCGACACTGACACGGTGAACTGATTCGTCGGTGAGATTCGCGGACAGCTCCCGCCAATGATTGCTTGGACCAAACAGGCTCTCACGCAACAACTTGATCGTCCGAAAATCTTGAAGCGAAATCGTTTCACGAGTCAGCCAACCCAGCCGCTCACAATCCCGCTCTACATGAGCCAGGCTGAATTCACTCAGTCGCTCGACCGACATTCGCGCCGTGGACTCGTCCTCGAATCGCGATTTCGCCTCGGTCAACTGCTGTTCCAGCAGTGTCTGCGATGTTTGTGCTTGTCGAATGTCCCGTTCCAGGTGATCGACTCGCTGGTTCAGGTCAGCATTGAGCACATTTGAGTTCCAAGCAGTTCGCAGACTGAGGGCGGTGACCATCAACGACGTCGCCCCGAAAACCGCCAGGCTTGTCGCGGCCAGACGATGCTGGAGCACCCACTTTCCGGCGCGAATGGTCCAGCGATCCGGCCGCACCGAGACGGCGTCCCCGCGCGCGAAACGACGCAAGTCCTCGGACAACTGCGCGGCGGATTCGTACCGTTGCGTTCGATCCTTGGCCAAGCACTTGGTGATGATGGCACAAAGATCGGCCGGAATTTTGGTGTTGAGACGCTGTGGAAAGACCGGATTGCGTTCCAGAATCAGTTCGATGAGTTGAGCCTCGTCGTCGGTGTCGAAGAGGCGTGTCAGGGTCGTCAATTCATACAGCACCGCACCGAAGCTATAGATGTCGGCCCGTTCGTCCACGCCCAGGATGCCCGATTGCAATTGTTCCGGGGCACAATATCGCAATGTTCCCAGCCAGCGTGCGTGTGTACTCGTCAAGTTTTGCGAACCATCGCGAAGCTTGGCCAGTCCCAAGTCCATCAGCACCAATCGCCCCTCGTCGGCCAGCATCACGTTGGCGGGCCAGAGGTCGCGATGCAGAATTCCGCGCGCGTGCAGGTGCTGCAGCGCGTCGGCCGCATCGGCAAACAACAGTGACAACTGCGGATAATTCGACAACCCGGAATGCGATGCCGGCGCAATCGACGACGTTGGCTCGGCCACCGACGAATTCCTGGACGGTTTCGGTAATTCCTGTTGAGTTTGAAACAATTCGAGCAAAGTGCGGCCTTGGACCAACTCCATCGCGTAGTAATGGCGGTCGGCCTCGGAGCCGGCGGTGAGGATCTTGACGAGGTGCGGATGATCGCAACGCGCCAGGGCCGCGATCTCTCGACGAAATCGCGCCAATGCCACGGAGTCGGCGGCCAGTGCCGGAGTTAAAACCTTCAACGCCACCCATCTTCCGAGTGGCCTTTGCCAAGCGCGATACACCACGCTCATCGCTGTGCGGCTCAACTCCTCCGCCAACTCGAAATCACCCAGCGTCGGGCGTCCTTCCTTGGCCGACGGTTCCGCAATGTCCTCTGCGGTAGCGGACGAATCCGCATCGTCCATTGGCAATTCCGCGAAGTTGAACTCAGGTCCGTTGATGCGCGACAACCAAGGTCGTAGCTCTTGGCTAGCATCGACATCGTTCAAATTCTCACCGGAGGTGTAGTCCACATACGCGATTTTGGGCCGGTCGTTCGTCACACCGCGTGCGTGTTTCCGAACGGCGTTGAGTCCCAGAAAGCCGACATGTTCGCGCTCCGTCCGGTCCTCGCTGTAGATGACCAAAGGATGCAATGGAATGCGGACACCGCGTCCTACGAAATACAAGTGTCCGGACTGTGCTCGGTCATTGGGATTTCGGACGCTCGGCTCGGTGCCCAGCGAATTGCGTTCGATCAACAAGGAACTCATGCCGCGGAGACCTTGCCATTCCACGATCTCCTGTTGGGGATCAAGCTCCGGCGGCA
Source organism: Planctomycetaceae bacterium (assembly GCA_046156195.1). Taxonomy (GTDB): domain Bacteria; phylum Planctomycetota; class Planctomycetia; order Planctomycetales; family Planctomycetaceae; genus SXKJ01. The sequence goes on from JBJXEX010000067.1 coordinate 15,124, forward strand.
ATCGACGAGCCATCGCCAAAGTCAGATCACCGAACAAAGATTTGTGCGAGAGCAGGTCTTGCAGGGCCGTTCGCAGTAAATCACCCAGCTCTTGATCGAGTGCGGCGGAGCATTCCGGCTCCGCTAGAAAACGTCGGCGGTACTCGGGAAGTGATGCGAAGAAATCGCTCAGCAATGGCTCATCGACGCCGGAGGGGGATTCGACAGAGGTTGCGGCAGGCAGCGCAGGATCCAAACTGTTGAACCTGCACAAGAATTCTTTCATGGCGAGAGATTCAACACTCTGCGAGATTGCCGCATGACTCTCTCCCAGCGGCAGTAATGCAACGTCCGCCCGTCGGCTAAGTTCCTGAGTGACGGCGCGCCAGACTTCCACCCAATCTTCGAGCGATCCACGGCACAGCCGAGTGATCAAGTTTGCGAGCCGGCTCCGGTGATCCCAACCGTTCGTGACCAGAATTCCGACTCGGGCCGCCGTCGCCAGCTTGAGCGATGCTTCCGCGAGGAGATAGGCGTTTTGATGCCGATCATGGCAACTCTTGGCATTCCGCGCGCGGCGATACAATTGCGACAATGGCAAAGGCAATTGATCAATGAGCTTGGCGGATGCCTCCAGACCTTGCGTCTTGTCGAGCACGCTGGTTGCCACATCACAGCCCTCCATCAAGACAAATGCTCGCAGAGTCCATGCCGACAAGCGTTCGTTGCTGGCAACTGCTCAATCCGGGAAACTGTCGCACTGGACTTATATCATTATCGCCGAAGGCGAAGTTTTTTCTGCAAGATTGTGGCGCGACGCTCCGCGTCGCGATTCACGACGCGGAGCGTCGTGCCACAATGCGGCATCGCCGCGCTACTTCTTGTTGCCACAATACGGGCAGTAGGACCATTTCCCGGAGAGCGACTCGCTGCATTTCCGGCAAGGAGTGTTCGCCGTCAACGCATCGAACGGAGTCCGCCAGACGATGGTGGTTTCGGCGAATGTGCCAGCCGCTTTCAGTCGCAGCGTGAGCTTGTCTTGAGCGGTGACGTTGACGATCGGCTTTCCAGTCTTGGACTTGGAAGGAAACAGAATCACATGCATATTCTTGCTGCCTTCGTCTCCTTCGTTGGCCATCATGGTTTTCATCGCTGTTGTCACCGCCAAAACGAGCGGCGGAATTCGCGTCAACGGTTTGATTTCCGTGCCATCTGGCTGCAACAGCACCGCGCGATCTCGAACTTCTGCTTCGCTGGAGTATTTGGTGTTTCCAACGATGTCCGATTTGCCGCACTGCACCAATACGATCTGATAGGCGTCGAGAAACGCTGTGTCTGTCCGGGCCTGTTCAAGGCTCGTCCCTTCCTGGTGAGCTGCCGCGATAAAAAACTCGCGCGGCATCCAGATCGCTAGCTGTTGTGAGTCTTTCTGAATCTCCAGACGCATCAATTCGTTGATGAAACTTCCCACATTCGTCTGCGATTTGCCTGGCGGACCATCCTGACCATGCCCATTCAGCGCCAGGAAGCCAACCGACAACAGCGCACAAAGGCATGCAACTCGAAAGGTATTCCTCATGATTGATCTCCAGTGAGAGTCCACAGTGTGAGACGTTCGTGACGATCTTCCATTGATGTGTCTTCAAATTCAAGAATCCCTCCGTTTTCATGCAGTTGTCGCCGAGTTGCTTTCAGTGAGGCTGAGCACGGAGGTCGCCCAGAAATCCGGTGGCAGCGGTGCATTGGTTTGCGGATTCTCGAAAGAAGGGCAACTTCGCGATCGTCAGCGTGACGTCATCCGACTCCTCGGTGCCGGGCCTGTCGGCAGTACGGCTTATGGAGAATGTCAGCCCCCCAATTGCGCCGCCTTTGTCGAACCATGACGTACTTGGGGCGCATTCTTTGGTGACGGTTTCTCTTGAGTGGCCTTTGGGGGAGGCGTGCGTTGTTTTGGAGTTGGTGTCGTTGGCTTGGCGTTTCGGAACCAGCCAGAGCAGTACTTCCCGACGTCAAACATCGCCTTGGCCGAGCGGACGACAGTTGAGCTATTCAGCAGAGCCGCGGGCAGTGAGGAGTCATTCTCTTGCAGGCGTTGCAGGACACGCTCAATGGTCGGTCGCGACAAACCCTCGAATTGCAGTTCTTGAAGCACGCTTTCAAACACGGTGAGCCAAGCCGACGGATCCAGCGGATCAAAAGCACCCGACATATCAGCCTCTGCCGTCGGCCGCGCATCGTCGAGCAGCACGACGTCGAACTCGTCGCGGCGTGTTTGTGTCGTCGAGGCCGCGGGAGGCTGACGCTCCGTGGGGTTCGGGTCGATGATCGTGAAGAACGACGGACCTTGACCGTTCTGTGCGGACGCCGGCTTCGTGATGGGGACTCCACCGAAGCCCAATTCGATCACGAAATTCGTCTTGCCGTCGCTGGCCGTCATTCGTGGAGTCCCCTGAGAAACAGTTTGAGTTCCCGACGGTCCCACGACGAATGCCGAAAAGCTCTGATCCAGATTGAGACCAGTTCCGGCGAAGCGGAGTTCAAACGTGCCCGCCGACGACACGGGGACGATCAGGATTTGTCCAAAAGTTCCGGCGGAGACATAGCCACCCGGCGTCTCATTGAGCGTTCCGTTGCTGGAAGTGAATCCCGACTGACGTCCTTGCGAGTCGGTGAGCACGGGATCGTTGACGGGGTCCAACAAGACCACAAAGAACTGTCCTGTTTTTCCCAACTCGCTGAGCGCGACTTGAAGAGCATCCGTGATAGCGGTGGAGTTCCGATCGCCTCGGCGTGCCGCGCCGTCGGCGAGCGACACCAGCGAGAAGAGCGCGGCGTTCGCCGGCGTTGTGTCGGCAAAGACTTTCTTGTCATCGAAGTTCAGCGAGAGGGTGTAGTCGACCGGCGAGTTCAATGTCGCACCCACATGCGACACCGCGACGACAAAACTCTGGTCCTTGAGAACATCGAACGAGAACGACTCCAGCGCACTTGGTCCTCGGCGTTCGGCAATGGAGGCGAGTTGTGTGAGACTGTCGATCGAGATGTTCGCCAAGCTGGAGGCTTCGACCTTGAAGAGGCTCAACTCGACGCCCGATGGCAACGCCGCGCCGAGAGAATTCAAACCGATCGTGGCACTCGCATCGACGGCCGCCGTGAACACGAAGAAGTCCCGATCGTGTGGCATTTCGAGACGGCCATTCAAGTCGTAATCCGACCGGCTGGGAGCCACCGAGATGAGTTGCAAGTGTCCGGGGTCGTCGCCGAAGTCGTCACGAATACGTTCCACAAAGTTGGCGCTGACTCGATATCCACCGACGGTCGGAATCGCCGAGGTTCCGGTCGCCGTACGGAGATCAAACCCGGCCGCTTCGACGAAGAACACCTCGCCAGCCGTCCGAGCTTGAATCGTCAATCGGCTATTAAGCGTGTCGTCGTTCGCGTCACCGTTTCGAGCGATGGGGAGTTCGCGATCATCGTAGACCGTCAGCACCGGATCGAGTTGATTGGCTCGGCCGTCCGGCATGAGTTCGAGGTCGCGTTCGAGGTCGATGGTGAACGTGCCGGGGGCGGGAGCGATCAGGCGAAACCAATCGCGGTCAGACTCAAAGTCGATCAGGCTGTCGATCGTTCCCGCACCAGCGTCGTCCAAGTGGATGCGTGCCGCCGAGGGGGCGGCCGGCACCAAGTCGGCAGTGGCGTTCGCTCCCAACAAATACGAGCCTGCCGTGAAATCGGCCGATGGAGTCGGAAGCCCCACAAGGCGGACAAAGTAGGTCCGTCCCTCATTCACGGGGACGAAGAGACTCGTTTGCTCGCCGGACTCTGTCGCGCCGGAGACTGCCAATAACTCCACGTCACTGCGATCTCCGGCGGGACTGGCTTGAAAGACCGACAGTCCCGCTCGCAGGTCGTCGGCAAAAGCCAAGACGCGCAGATTCAACGTCCCGCTGAATCCCGCGACGAACGAGAAGACATCGACGTCGTCGTCGGTGTCACTCTCGGTAATCGCCCCGGCTTGGAAAAACGAGTTTCCGTCCCGAAACGTCACGGGAGCCGCCCGATCGAACGTGTCTCCAAAATCGTCACCATTGGCCGTGTCCAAACTGACGGTCAGAGAATACGCACCGATGCTGAAACCAAACCCAGCCACCAGGACGTCGTAAATTTGATTGGCCAAGATCGGAAACGTGACGCGACTATTCAAACCGAGACCGCTGTCGTCATCGGCGGCGACGAAACTGGCATCCGCAGTGGCATCCGCACGTTTTTGAATCGTCACGCGGGGATCCAAAAAACTTTCCTCGAAGGCATTGAGTTCGACAGTGGCAACTCCCGCGGCGACCGGGGTGAATTGAAACATGTCGGTCTCGAAACTCTGAGAGATGCTCCCCGTCACGGTCTGAGGGGGAACCAAGGGCGTTACCTCATTGCCACCGTTGCCAGCCGCTGCGCCGGTGATTGTCAGTCGATAAGCGCCGCGGCTCGAACCAAAGCCGCGGGCATCAATCTCTACCCGTTGTCCCGCGAGGACGGGGACCGATAGGAAACTGTTGAGGCTGAATCCAAAATTGAAACCGAAGTTGAAACCGAATCCCGCTTCGTCATTCACGAACGTCTGAGTGCTGTCATCTTCCGAAATGACCCGCACTGCCACGATCGGATCCAAAGAACTTCGGGTGGCCGCCTCCAGCGAGATTTGCAGCGTTCGATCGGCATCCGCCGTGAAACGATAGGTGTCGATGTCGCCGCTGACTTCGATCGAGCCAGACAGGACTCGCGGAGCGGCTGACGAAAATCCGGGCAGAGTTCGTCCGTCCGGAGGAACGTCGTCCGTCACCTCGAAAGGTCGAATGTCGATCTGATAAGCGGCGGCTGTGCGACTCTCGTTGAAGACCGCGAAGTAGTAGGTTTCGCCAGCGATCACACTCAACATCGCGGTGGCCAAGCCATCGAACGAAAACTCCCGACCCAGAAAATTGAAAACGTCGGTCGCAGGATCGACGTCCGAGAACACGTCCAAGAACGCCTGCAACGGAGAGGGCTGCCCGCTGGCATCAATGGCCGGCGAAAGTTCAATCTCGATGGTTCCGGTGTTATTCGCGACGAAGCGGAAGAAGTCCGCATCCAGATCGAATTCGAGTCGAGCATCCTCAACGGACCCGGCGTTCGCCTCGCTGAGAGTCACCAGCGCCGCATTGTCGAAATCACTGGGAAAATCATCGACAAACGGCTGCAAATCCAACTGATAAGCTCCGGTGATGGTGCCCAGGTTGTTGACCAGAACGAAATACTCCAAACCTTGAAACACAAAGATCGGCAGGCCATTCGCCGATCGAACCCGCTGACCGTTGGGATCCGAGCCAATCAAGAACAACGATTCCAAAAGAGGCTCACCGAAGAACTCATCGTCGAACCCATCGTCGAACCCATCGCCGAACGGATTGACGAACGAGTTCCGTTCAAAGACCGAGACTCCGAACAAAGAATCCGCGTTGACCCCCGCCATCAACTGCGGAGCGGTGATGGTCAAGGCTCCGGTGAAAGGGGCGGTAAAGCGGAAGAAGTCCGAGTCCTGGACGGTTTGCAATTCTCCCGTAATCGCGAACGAATCGCCGGTCGAAGTAATCTGCTCCGTAATGCCCACCTCCGGGAGATCATCGACTCGAGCGGCTGTCTCTGGGGAATCGAACCGTCCGTCCGTCATCACGGTCTGCACCGTGATCTCGTAGCGGACATTGAACGGAAGATCGAAACCTCGGGAGACCGACAGAAAGATCTCCTCCTCACCGGTGACCGTCACGAGATCGCCTGCGAGGAAGGGAAGCCCGAACGTCCCATCCGGAAAACGAACCTCCCCAACCAAGAACACATTCGATGGAGTCGTCGCGACGATCTGCGAACCTGCGGGAGCAACAATGCGAAAGACGTCGATATCCAATTCGTCTCCAATGCGTCCCGTGATGACGGCGCTCGGCTGGACTTGGATCAGCGGGAGTTCAAAGTCATCAAAAAAATCTGGGATAAAATTGGGAAAGTCATCCTCGCCAATTTCCTCGATGAGCAACTGATAGCCGCCAGTGCCAGAAATGCTGTCAACGATGATGACAAAGGTGTCACCGGCCAACGCGTTCGGGATCGAAAATACGCGTTGTCCAAAGGAGGCACTGCCGAAATCCACGATCTCAAGATCGTTGCCGCGCTTCACGAAAATCGACAGCGCACCGGTCAGCGTTTGCGGCGGCAACGAGCGAAAATCAATGTCGATGCGGGTGATGTCGCGATCCACTTGGAATTCGATCGTGTCCGTGTCTCCCAGGACATCAATGGTTCCAGAAAACGTGAGCGGGTTATCCAGCGACAACACCGGCGGAGCAGGGGCGGGAGCGTCGCTCACCGTCACCATTTGCAGAGTCAGCGCATAGGTGCCAGTCGGCTCTCCGAATCGCTCCGAACGATCCGTGGGGAAGAGACTGGCGCGGACAAAGTACCTCTCTCCCTTCGTCACCGAGAACTCCAGATCGGACGAGAAATGAGGAGCCAGCGGAACCGGAGAGCGCCGCAGCAGACGCTGCTCATCGTCGAACACCGCCAATTGCGCATCGAGCGGAGTGTTCCGTTGGCTTTGGTGACCGACGCGCACGATCCCATTCGAGGGAGCCTCAAACACGAACACATCTTGATCGGCCGGGTAGTCGATCGAGACTCGCTCCAACACGAAGCCGCTCGTCAACGAAACGACTTGGGCCTCGCGAAAGATATTCGCGACGGTATCGGGGACTCGTTCTGGAGTCGCCGAGACGAACAGAGAATAGTCACCGATCATCAAGCCGATTCGATCGACACGACCGTCAAACGGACGGACCTCCACGAAGTAGGTCTCTCCGGCGGTCGCATTGAATTGAACCAGGCTCTGCCGATCGGTGTCGGGAATTCGGTCGTCGTTGAAGGCGATCACGTCTCCCCGATCGTTGGTAATTTGCACGAAGGAATCTAAGTCGCCAGTCGCGGAGGTTTCCAATCTCCGATCGACTTGCACGCTGATCGCGCTGTCGTTGCCGGCGGGAGCTTGAATGCGAAAGAAGTCTCGGTCGAAGCCCTCATCGCGTGCATTGATTCGCGACTCGAATGTGGCTTGCCCAGCAACGAGGGGTAAGTCGGTGGCGGCGTCCAGCGTGTCACCGACATCGGCAGTCAGCGACAGAATCAACTGATACTCGCCCTGGATCGAAAAGCTGCCGGTGACCTGGACGAAATAGAGCTCCCCCGCGGTGACGTCAAAGCTGACGCTCCGCGCGGTCGTGCCCGAACCGAAAAAGTCGGACACAAATGCCACCGCGCTTCCCTCACGAAAAACTCCGAGTGCGCCGCTGAAGGGAGTGCTCTCGGAAACGACGATGGCCTCTTCCTGGACGAGCACCCTGCCGTTGGTCACGGCGCGGAAGGCGAAGAAATCCGCGTCACTCAAGAAGTCGATCGAGCTTGATCGCTCAAGCGAGACCCCGGCCTCCAGAGTCCCCAAATCCAACGCGGCTGGCTGACTTCCTCCCACGTCGTTCTCGACGTAGCTGAGCGTCAATTGATAGTCGCCAGTGCTTCCAAAGCCGCCGCTGATTTGAACGAAATAAAGTTCCCCCGCAATCGCGTCAAAGCCGAAGGTACGAGCGGTTGTCACCAAGCTGAATGAGGATGTCACGAACGGGGTGTCGCTTCCCTCACGAAAAACCTGGACTGTGCCGTTCAAGGGAATGCTCTCGGCAACGACGATGGCATCTTCCAGGACGAGCACCGTGCCGCTTGTCGCGGCGCGGAAGGCGAAGACATCTCGGTCGCCCGCAAAGTCGATCGTGCTTGATCGCTCAAGGGATGCACCGACCTCCAGTTGTCCCAAATCCAAAGCGGTTCGCTGACTATTGCCTACCGCGTCTTCCAGAATGGTCACAATGGTCAAACTCAGTTCAAAGTCACCCACACTTCCGCCGAATCCGGAGACCTCCGCGAAATAGGTTTCGCCCTCTTCCACAGCGAACGTAACCACGCGGGGAATCGTGGTGTTAGCGGAGCCAAAGTCAGAGGCCAACGGGTCGAGACTTCCGGCATCGAAAACTTGCAGCACGCCATCAAAAGGACTTTCTCCGTTCGCATCGAGAGCGGCAATTTCGCGGACCTCGACGAGGGCCGTTGACTCCGCCGTGAACGCGAAGAGGTCGCGGTCGGTCGCATCGTCGATCGTCCCCACGAGCGGCGGTTCATCGGCCGCCAAGATTCCGGGGGGGAGAGCGATCGAGTCTTGTGTGTCACCGATCAAGTCCCCGGCACCCGATAACAGGCAACGTGATTCGAGCAATTCGATCACATGGGCATAGCGTGACGTTGCGCGACGATTGACCCGTCTGGTTCGCATGGAACTGCCTCGATTGCGGTGAATTGGCGAAATCAAAAGAAGTATCAACGGCTGATCCAACCCCCCAACTCCATCGTCTCTGATGGACTGAGCCTACCCCCGCCAATTGCGCGAATCAATAAGTCAGGCTCAACAGACTCGTTCCACAAAGGTGAGCCGCGACCCTGCCAACGTCGAGAAAGCGAATCTCTTTCCGGTTGCCTTTTCGAGAACGCTGCGCGCTTCACCCAATCGAGTGTCGACCTGAGCCGACGGCGCTAGCCGCTGGCTGTCTTCCCCAACGGGCTGCCCGCGGATGGCAGAGCCGAACCGCGGATGAAGAACAACAATGACCTTCCACTTCGACCAACGGTGCTTGCAGCGGGACGCCAAAAAGAAGGCGAATCGTTGGGAAGGTCATTTCTCGCTTGCGGCACTAGTGCGTTTGGCTCATCGCCCTATTGGTCTTTGCGCGGATTCGATTCCGATTTCGCCGCCGATTCTGGATCGAGGGATTTGAGGGCTTCCAAGTATTCCGGCCGCTGTCGAATCGGATCGAGGGCCGGATCGGTTCGTAAGGCTCGCAAGAACCGGGGTTGAAGTTGAGGGCCGGCCAATTGCTGGGCCTGTCGCAATAGTTCCACGGCCTTCTGACTGTATTGCTGGGCCAGTTCGGCTCGGCGTTCCGGCGTGAGCTTCACGTCGATCAACGCCTTGTCGTGAGCTTGGGCATAGACGGTCGCGGGATTGAACAGATACTGCCACGAGTTCGGGCCGAGCTGTCCGATGACTCGTTGAGTGTTGGCCGAGTTCTTCTCGATTTCCGCCACCGCGCGAGCATGATCGCCGAGCATCACGTTCGCGTAGGCCAGACCTTGATAGAAGGCGGGGTCTTCGGGATTGAGCCGGACGGCTTCCTCGAAATCTTCCTTGGCGAGCTTGGGGGCTTCCAACAGATAGGCCCAACCTCGTTGAGCGAGCATGTTCGGCGCGGGTTCGTATTGCAGCGAGAGCGTGTAGTCGTTGATCGCCTCGCGGTGCCGATTCAGAGCGGCGAGAGCCACGCTTCGACCGCGATAGACATCCGCGATCGGCCCCGCTTTTTCGAGCACCGCCGTGAATCCCCGCACCGCGTCCTCGTAGCGTTTCAAAGCCAGCAAGGTTTCGGCTCGCTGTCGAATCGTTGTGGCATCGTCCGGGTTCGATTCGAGAGACACGTCATACGCGGCCAGCGCGGCCTCCAGTCGTCGGCTGCGGAAATGAACATTCCCGATCTGTTGAAAGTTCTCGGCCCGTCGTCGCGGCGTGACCTCCAGTTTGTTGGCTTTCTCGAAGTCCGCCAGCGCGGCGGTCGGATTGTTTTGAGCCAGACGAATTTTTCCTCGGAAGGAATAGATCGCCGCCTGTTGTGGCGAACGCTCGATGGCCGCCGTCAGTGCGACGTTCGCGAGTTGCAACTCGGCGTTGGCGAGCACGGCGGCGTTCGGTTTCCGCGAGTCGGTGAGCAGTTCATTGGCCCGTTCCAAGCTCATCGCCGCGAGGTTGATGTACGGAGCGGCCTGATCGGGTTTCCGTTGGCTGGCTTGCTCGAAGTCCATCCGCGCCGCGTCGTAGTTCTTCTGATAGACCTGAATCACACCGCGATTCAAGTAGGCGTGATACGACTGCGGCTTGAGCTTCAGCGACTGCGCGATGTCCCGATGAGCCTTGTCGAATTGCTGAAGCTTTCCGAAGGCGACACCTCGCGCGAGATACGGCCAATCGAACTTGGGACGCCGAGCAATGCAGGCCGTGCAACTGGGGATGACTGCCTCGAACTGTCCCAATTGAAAATGACAAAGGCCCAGCATGTTGAGCGACCAAAAATCATTCGGGTCGGCCAGCAGAGCATCCTCAAAATGAGCCAGCGCTTCTTTGTAATTCCCTTGGCTCCGTTTGAACTCACCCAGCAGGTAATGGTCGAGCCGCGTTTGGGGCGTGAGCTTCTCGGCCGTTTGCCGAGCGGCCAGAGACTCGTCCGGCTGATCGAGTAATCCGAACAGGTCGGCTCGCAAGAACCACATCGGCGGTGACGAGAAGCCGAGCCGTTCCGCCTGCCGCAAGTGGTCCAAGCTCCGTTGAGCGGCCTGTTGCAGATCGGCCGGGTCGTCACGGATCGCCAACTTGGTTTCGAGATAGGCCAACGTCACGAGCACTTCCTGCATTCCCTCTCGCCACTTGGCGATCGACTTGTCGCCCAGAGATCGGAGTCGTGAACTCGCTTTGTCCGGACGCTCGGCGTCGATTTCAAAAGTTTGCAGAGCGGCGAGGGCATGACGTTTCGATTCGCGGATGTCGTCCAGCGATTCATCGCCGGAGATGTTGCCGCCAAAGATGCGAGTCTGCTCCACCTCTTGGCCAAAGCTCTCGAACTGCTTGACCGCTTCCAACTGTGTCACGGCCTGTCGATGAATGTCAGCGAGCGAATTCTCCGACGACAGTCGTCCCACCACTTGAAACAGAATGTCCTTGGCAATCTGAAAATCCTGTTGGTCATGCAGCGCGTGTTGGACTTCGGCGAGATCTCGTTCGACTTGGTTTTGGATGCCGTTGAGCCGCTCGCGTTCGGCCGCCTGTTGCAGACGTTGCACGGCCGCGATTTGAATCTGAATCTCGTCGAGCTCCGTGGCCAGCCGTGGCTCGTCTTCCACGAGTCCGAAGGCGACGTCCAGATGATTCTCAGCCTCCTTGAGTTTCGATTGTTCGATCAGGGCACGCGCATTGGAAACCTCTTTTCGAAAGTCGGTTCGCTTCCCGTCGATCCGGTGAGCGGCGGTCCATTCCAAGAAAGTCACGCTGCCAGTCAGCACGAGCAGCGTCGCGGACGACGTGGTGATGAGTGTGCGATGTCGCTTGGCCCAGCGACGGGCGAGCACATGCCACGGGTCGGGGTAAGCCGAGACCGGCTGGTCCGACAGCCACGCTTCAACATCGGCCGCCACCTCCAGAGCGTGGGGATATCGAGCCGTCTTCTCTTTCGACATCGCCTTCCGACAGATTGCTTCCAGCGGTTTCGGAATCGTCGGGTCGATCATTCGTGGCGGCGGAATCAAACCCGCGATCACCTTGTCCAAGATCTCGCGGACCTTCCCGCGCGCCACCGGTTGCTGATTCGAGAGCAATTTGTAGAGGATCGCTCCCAACGAATAGATATCCGTCCGGGCATCCAATTCATCAATGTGACCCTGCGCTTGCTCGGGGGACATGTAGGCCGGAGTCCCCATGACTCGGCCAGCCACGGTTTCACTCCCCGCGCTGCGGGTACCGGTTTGAACGGGCCGTTGCCCGGACACGGTGGCGTTGCCCGAATGTTGTGTCTTGCTCCCGGCGATCCGAGTCCCTGTCTTGCTCGGTCTCTGACTGTTCGCGGTGACGGATTTTGAAGCGTCTGATTTCGACGTGTCTGTTTTCGCGGCGTTGATCTGCGTGGCTTCCAAGCTGCCAGAACTCGGCAGGACCGAGGCCGAGGACTCCGGCATCTCGTGCGAGTTCTGCGATCCCTTCGTCACCAGAGTGGCGGCTTCCGATGGTCCCTCTTCATCGTCCGCGAACGGTTTGCCATCGGGTGCCAGGTTGGTCGAGCGATCGGACGAAACCCGTGGCACGCCGCTCAACTTGATCAGCTTGGCCAGTCCCCAGTCGAGCACGATCGTCTCGCCGAACTCACCCAGCATGACGTTCAGAGGCTTGAGATCGCGGTGCAAGACTCCTTTGCCATGCGCGTAACCGACCGCCTGACAAACGGTGATGAACTGACGCAATAAACGATTGAAGGCCAGTTGCCGTTCGGGACTCCCCGGCGGCAATTCGTGCATCGCTTCGATGGCCACCTCCATGTTGCTGCCGCGGACAAACTTCATCGCGTAATAGGGCGTCCCGTTTTCCTGAACTCCGACGTCATACACCGGAATGATTCCGGGATGCTCAAGCTGGCCGGAAATCTGTGCCTCTTCGATGAAGCGTTCGATCTGAGCGGGGTTTCTCAGAGCCTTGGGTAGCAGCTCTTTGAAGGCGACTTCGCGGCGGATCGCCGTGTCTTCGGCCCGCCACAGATTTCCCAGGCCGCCATGTGCGAAATTATCCACTAACACATAACGCTCGGTTCCGCGTGACGATCCGCTTGTCCGTGGAGTAGCGGGTGCCAGAACGGGAACCGGCGAGCGATCTGGCGGCTTCAACGATTCGGGACCGGTCGGCGACTCCAGGCAAGTCTGGCCTGCCACTTCCGCGCTGGGAGCCGATTGGCGGGAAGGAATGCTCCAAGAATCCGGCATTCCCGCTGCGGCCTCGTCCATCGTCCCCACAACGGTCACCGAGGGGCTGTCAATCGGGACCAGAGAATCGAGCGTCTGCACCCCTTCCTGGCTCCCGATGTCCGTCATGTCCTGCCCGATCGACCGGTCGTCCGCAGCCGCTCCGGTTGCTTCGATCGTCCCCAAAGTGCGCTTCACGTTTGGCGTGTGATCAGAATCGGGAAGTGGCATAGCCGGACCTGTCGTTGGGCAACAACGTCGAGAAGCGATGAACGACAACGGCAGTCTCGCCGATCGGAGACCCACATTCGAGCGATCCGACAAACGGAACCGAACGCGCGAGACCGGATTATTCACGGCTCCCTACAAGCCCGACGCGCAAGCGAGTGCATGGCAACGACCTTCACTCGCTTGCGCGTCGGGCTTGTAGGAAGCCGTCCGCGTCAGAATCCAGCGAGGCTGCGCCTCTGACCAAAGTCCCGAACGAGTGTCTCTGTGGCCTCTCTGAATCTGTGGGGATATTCCCCGTCATTCGCCCGCAGATTCAGTGTGGCCGCGGAGAAACCCCCTTCAGCGAGTGTTCACCAAAACTCTACTACTCGGGCGAGCTTCACCTCAAAACCTGCCACTGAAAACCCGGAAGACACAAAATGAAGGGAGACGACGAATCTCGGCAGATTCGTCGCCTCCCTTTTGATTCGTCGGACACTTTCGCTCCATCCATCCAGGCAAGCCGGATGGGGCGGAACAACGTCCCACGTTCTGGCGATCGTGGCTACATCGCATCCAAAATCGTTCGCAAGCTCGCGGACAACACGAACGCTTCGTGGATCTCGGCCAGTGGGTCGATGATCGTGTCCACTCCCTGATTGCCGGCGACGGTGTCGGTGCCTCCCTGACCATCGATCAGGTCATCACCGTCTTCACCCAGGACGAGATCGCTGCCGCTGCCACCCTTGAGGGTATCGCGACCATCGCCGCCGACGATCGTGTCGTTCCCGGCCGCTCCGTTGATGAGGTCGTCGCCGTCGCTACCGTCGATGGCATCGTGGCCGAGTCCTCCCGTGATCGTGTCATTGCCGTCGCCGCCGTTGACCGTGTCTTGGTCGTCTCCAGCGTCGATCACGTCATGGCCTTGACCGCCTCGAATCTTGTCGTTGCCGAGTCCCCCCAAGATCGAGTCGTTGTGTTGTCCGCCATCGAGCACGTCGTTCCCGTCGCCGCCATCCAATGTGTCGGCACCGAGTCCGCCTTGCAGCGTGTCGTTGCCAGCGCCGCCCAGCAGGCTGTCCACGCTGCTGCCGCCGTCCAGCGAATCATCGCCGGTGCCGCCGTCGAGCGTGTCGAAATCGTTGTTGCCCAAGAGCGTGTCATTTCCCGCTCCGCCGCGGAGTGAGTCGGCACCGGTGCCACCGTCCATCGAATCGTCGCCCGCGTCACCATCGACTCGGTCGTCGCCGTCCTGAGCGAGAATCGTGTCGTTGCCGGCGTCTCCCTTGAGGTTGTCGTTCCCGGTTCCCCCGGTGATGGTGTCATCCCCGAGAGTGCCGCGAATCAAGTCGTTGCCCTCGCCGCCATCCAACAGCAACCGCACGTTTCCGATCGGCGCTCCGGTGCCGATGATCGAATCGTTCCCCGCGCCGCCATGCACTTCGATCACAATCGCGGAGACCTTTGAGAGGTCGCCGATGTTGAGCGTGTCGTTGCCGTTGTTGCCGTTGATGATCACTCGCCCGAACGTCGGGCCGAGCGTCACGAACTTGCCCGAATCGGTGACGGTCAGCAATTGCTTCGCGGATTGGCCGACAGTGAACGTATTGGCTGAGCCGCTGCCATCCACTTGCAACGTGTTGTCTCCGGTGAGGTCGGTGAAGAGGTCGTTCCCGTTGCTGACACCTTCCCAGATAAACGTGTCGTCGCCGTCGCCGCCGTCAACGACGTCGGAGCCACCTTGACCACCAAGCGTGTCGTTGCCTCGTTGTCCGAAGATGGTGTCGTTGCCCGCGCCGCCGAGCACGCTGTCGTTTCCGCCTCCGGCGTCGACGAAGTCGTCCCCCGCTCCGCCATTGAAGATGTCATCGAAATCTCCCGCGAGCAGGATGTCGTTTCCATCGTTGCCAATCAGCGTGTCGTTCTGCGGACCAGGCAGAGCCGGCGGTGGTGGCGGCGGCGGTGGTGGCGGCGGCGGTGCCGTGCCAACGACGCCGGTGATGCCCAGCACGATCGCGTCGGCCAAGCCCGCCGCATCTCCGGGATTGATGCGGAAGAACAGCGGCTGGCCCGGTTGAATGTCATCGGCCGACGCACCCGGAGTGATGCCGTTCTCGATCGGCGTGGTCGTGTTGTTGAGTGCTCCCGTGAGGATCGAAATGGCTTCGAGTTGCAATCGCGGATCGCCGTTGGGTTGACCAGAGAATTGATTTCCCAAGCCGACCACTTCGATGTTGTCCGCAACCAAGGCGTCGATGGTGGCTTGAATGAGCGCTCCATTCGCGGGTGCGTTGCCGCCGCCGTTGAGCGTCACTTGAGAGGCAGGAACCGTGACGCCACCGACGCCGGTGTAAGTCGTCAATCCGTCGGGCCGGAAGGTGAAAGCGGCATCGGTCGCCAGCAACACGATATGCCGCGCCCCTGGACGGAAACCGATCCCATCCACAGGGACCGCCGGCACAGGGATCGTTGGCGGCAAGACATTGTTTGCCAGATCGGGCATGAACGTGTTGTAGGCCGGGACGTCGCCGCCAGCTCCGGGATTCGTTTGCGTCATCGCTTGCCCGGCGATTCCACTATCGATGGTGTCGCCGTCGTTGTTGCCATCGAAACCCAATCCGGTGGCGAGTTGAAACAAACCTTCGATGTCGCTTTCCGGCAGGCTGCCACCGCCGCCGGGGGGAGTCCGTGCCAACGCCGCATTGATTGCCGCCATGAAGTTCGGGGTGTCATCCGTGATCAGCGGCTGACCCAGAATAAACGGCCGATCGCTGCCCCCCCCGTCATAATCCTCGAACCGCGACACCGCGAAGGCGAAGTCGCCGCCGGGGAACTGCATCTGCAACTGCGTGATGATCGTCGGAAAACTGGTGATGAGTGTCGGCCCAGCTCCGGAGAAGCTGCCGGTGTCATCAAACAGCAAGACCACGTCGAGCGTCGGCGGCGGCGGGACGATATCGTCGTTGATGATCCGCCCTTCCCCCTGCGAATCGTTGAGCTGCGCGTTCGCCGCGCCGGTCAGATTCACAAAGAATGTCTCATCCCCTTCGATCCCCGTGTCACCCAGGATGACGATCGGGATCGTCTTGAGCGTCTCGCCCGGCAGGAACGTGAGCATGTTACTGGTCGATTGATAATCCGTTCCGGCGGTGGCCGTGCCGCCGGCCGTCGTGCCATCGGAGAAGGTGGCATAGTTCACCGTCACGGTCAGCGGGCTGGGAATGGTCAGCCGCACCGTCATGAAGACCGTGTTCGTGACATCCCCTTCGTTAAACGTGAGGTCGTCGATGACCAAGCCGGCGATGCGCGTATCGAGCGTATCGTTGCCGACGCCACCGACGAGCATGTCGGCTCCACCGGTCCCAAACAGCGTGTCGTCCCCCGCTTGCCCGTTGAGCACATCGAGTCCGATGAAGCTGTTGACCTGTGTGGCAAAGTCGTCGTACATGACATCGTCGCCAGCTCCACCCAGCAGACTGTCGCTGCCGTTGCCCCCTTCGGCGATGTCGTTGCCGCTGCCCCCATTGATCGTGTCGTCCCCATCGTTGCCGAACAGGAGGTCTTCGCCCGCGTCGCCGAACAGGCTGTCGTTCCCCGCTTGTCCGTCGAGCGAATCCAGACCGCTCTGGCCCCGGATCACGTCATCACCCAGGCCACCATTGAGCGTGTCATTTTTCTCACCACCGAGGATCGAGTCGTTGCCGGCATCGCCATTGACCAGGTCGGCACCTCCATCGCCGTTGAGGGTGTCATCCCCCAGTCCGCCGTTGAGCGAGTCCTCGCCATTGCCGCCGTTGACCGCATCGTTCTCGGTTCCGCCATCGACGAAGTCCGAACCGTTGCCGCCGTCGATCGAATCCGCTCCGGCGTCGCCCGTCAGGCTGTCGGTCCCGTCACCACCGTTGATGGTGTCCACTCCCGCGCCGCCGCTGATCGTGTCCGCTCCGTTGCCGCCATTGAGCACGTCGGCACCACCCTGGCCGAGAATCGAATCGGTCCCGTCTCCACCGAACAGACTGTCGCCAAAATCCGGGCTGCCAGTCAGCGTGTCGTTTCCGTTGCCCGCATCCACCGAGATGCTCGCCAGCGACGTGAAGTCGGCCGCGAGCACGCTACCCAGGTCGATGTTGTTCGACTCATCGCCGCCGGTGACGACGATCGTCTGAATGGAACTGGCACTGACCGTCCCGACGCTGGTCGGCGTGAGCGCTCCGCCCGTCGTCCCCGTCTGGACCACCAGTTGGCCGCCGATCGCACTCACGCGAACCGCCTCGTCGCGGGTCAGACTGATATTCAACTCACTGCCGATCACCAGCACCGAAGCCGATGGCAGCGAGCGGCTCTCCAGAGTCTCCGCTGACTCGACGCGAGTGCGCAACGCTTCTGTTCTTCGACGCGGTTCCGACGCAGCGGACCAGGATTTCAGCCAGGATGTGATGAGCACGATCGCCCCTTCCATGAAGCAGGTAGAGTTCCAGCATTTGTGCTTGCCGTGACCGTGATTTCAGTTGTGAGAGACCTGCCGAAAACAGCAGTCGAATCGCAAGTCACGATCGTTCCGGTTGTCCTATCGGCTCCTGCGGTCGTCATGCGCGACAAAACTACTCCGCGTCGATACGCCGGGTACTTCGAGTAAAACCGGAACGACACGAGCAACCAGCACGACCGCTACAAACTCCGTTGTTGATCGCTTAGGTGAGCGGGGCGGCGTCAGCCCAATGGCACTCACTCTGATCAGCCGGAACACGCTAGCGTCCCGTCCGGCCCGGAGGTCAGCCCCCCCCTGCCCGATGCCGACAGAACCAACCCGCGTGGCCGCCGCTGTCATGGGGGCGATGGTGAAGGGGTTCTGGCTCAAATCATCGATCGCGTAGAGCGTTCGCGTCACCGTCACCATGTCGTCATTCAGGATCGTCCCCTGACCGGCGGCATCCTGAATGTCGGCATTGATCGGATTCGAGAGCGTGACGAACAGCGTCTCGTCCGCTTCGATGGTCGTGCCGCCCGTTACCAGGATTGTGATCGTTTGAGTGGTCGTGCCGGGCGCGAATGTCACTGTTTTGTTCGCGGCGGCGTAATCCAATCCGGCAATCGTGGCCGAACCGTCACTCGTCGCGAGCCAAGTTGGTATTCAACTCATTGCCGATCACCAGCACCGATGCCGACAGCAGCGAGCGGCTCTCAAGACTCTCAGCAACCGGGAGCTGGGAACTGGGAACGTGACGCGATTGATCTCCGCCGCCGATCCGTTTCGATGGACCAGGACTTCAGCCAAGAGGTGATGCGCACGATCGCTCCTTCCATGAAGCGGGTTAAGTTCCATCCGTTGTGCTTGCCGTAACAGTGATTCCGGTTGTCCGAAAACTGCTCAGAGCAGCGGTTGAAGCGCAAGACACGATTGTTCCGGTTGTCCTATCGGCCCCTGCGATCGTCACGCGCGACAAAACTCGTCCGTAACGGTACGCCGGGCACGTTGCAGAAAACCCGCACGACAGGAGTAATCGCTGCGACCGCTACAACCATCACGGTCGCAGCTCAAAATCTTCACTGGCTCGGAGAGTCAGGCTACAGAATCTCGCTGAGCGCGACCGCGCGGTGCTCGGCCGCGGAGCGATAACAGGCTTCGACCAATGCCATGGTTCTGAGGTTGTCGTCGCCGCTGATCTCTGGCGGCGTGCCCTCTTCCAGAGCACACAACAGTTGAGCCATCGGGCCGACGAAGGCGTCGGGGAACCAGACTTCCTCCCAGCGCGGTTGCTGCCATTCACCCGCCGAAGACGTGGTCGTGTAGTCGAGCGTGCTCGGTGTGCGCTGCGGGTAACTCGGCCAACCGATCGTGCCGCGAGCCAGACCGGTCGTCCCCTCGATGCGCCAGCGAATGCCGATATCGGAGGCCGCACCTTCCAGAGCGGGTCCGGCCCAGACGTCGTCCCACGCCGAGGCTCGGAAGCCGTTCGCGTATTCGAGGATGTAGAGGCAGATGCCGTCGGTATGCTCGAACTTCCGCGACGTGCGCGGATCGGTACGGACGCTGGCGAAGACTCGTTCAGGATCGCCAAACCAAAAGCGGAACGTGTCGAGATGATGAATGCTCATGATCCGCAGCGTGACCCAGCCGAGCCGTTGCTGCCACGGCATCCAATGCGGGATCGCGCGCATGTCGATCGAGGCAAAGATCGGCTCGCCCAGATCGCCACGCTCGATGAGTCGCCGCGCGGCACGCACCGATTGGTCGTAGCGCATGTTTTGATTCACGGCGAGCGTGATGCCTGACTCGCGGCACAACCGCACGATCTCGCGAGCCTCGGCAAAGTTCATCCCCAGCGGCTTCTGCGCGAGGATGCCGCGAATGTGATCGGCGTGTTGCACCGCTTCGCGCACGACGTCGATTTGCACATCCGGCGGCACGGCGATGTCGATGACCTCGATGCTCTTGTCGGCGAGCAATGCTTGATAGTTGTCATGCACGGTGGCGAGGCCGTGTCTCGCTGCGACCTCTTCGGCTCGGCTGCGCGAGCCTGAGCAAATCGCAACCGGATTGAAACCCGCTTGCCGATACGCGACCAAATGGCAATCGGCCATGATGAAGCCAGCTCCGATGCAGCCGATGCGCGGCGAGCTGTCGTGGGGCAGTTTCGGGAGGAAGTCGAGATCGCATGTGGCGGTCATGTGTGGCTCCAAATGTTGTTGTCGGTGAGTCGGGGACTTTCGCGTTTCGATGTTTGAATCCTGGTCGCTGAACCACTCGCGGACGCGTCGTGCGCGCGTCGATTGAGGGAGAATTTAGGCCAGTGGCGTTCTCGGAATCTCACCGATACCATCCCGCCCCGCTGACGGATGGCGGCAATTGTCGAGAGTCAACAGAGGGCACGGAGGTCACCATTTTCGGATCATAACCCGGTGGGACCAGGTGCGATGAGCCAGACAACAACGGCGGCACACGAGACGGAAAAAGAACTCATTCAGCGAGCACAAACGGCGGTCAGTCAGTGCAATTGGACCGTTGGCGAATGTGCGGTTCATTGGACTAAGAAATTCGCTCGCGGCCGAACCGATGCCGACTTCGGCGAATTGGTCGGCATGTCCGGCGATCAGGTTTATCAACGTCGCCGCGTCTGCGAGACCTTTAGCGACGTCAAAGACAATTACTCGGCGTTGAAGTGGTCTCACTTCTATATCGCCCTGAATTGGGACAACGCGGCCGAGTGCTTGAGCTGGGCTTCTGAAAACTCGGCGACGATTGCCGAAATGAAAGCCTGGCGACGTTTGCAACGCGGCGAAGATGTCACCGCGATGGCCGACGACGAACCGCCGTTCGGCAATGACGGAGCGTCCGTTATGGACGCCTACGATTCGGATCGCCCCGGAGTTGTGCGGGCCGAGGGAGACCTCGATCTCCCCGCGTCGCGGGCGTCGATGACCGGCGGAGTTTCCGCGCGCCGCGGCGAGACGGCCGATGCCGCGACCTTGTCCGCGGCCGACAGTGAATACTCGCCATTTCGCACAGGAGCCGTGAAGCCGCCTCCCGAAGTGTTTGAAGATGTTCCCGGTGGAGGCCCACCGGTCGGTGTCGAGCAAAGCATCAAACGATTGGCCACGATGCTGGAACGCTGCGCGAAAGCAATCACTCCGGACGTTCAACGCCAGTTCGGAAAGCTGCCGGAAAAAGTCCGCGTCCGATTCGTCGCGGCCGTCAGAGAACTGCGGGAAAGAACCGCGGACCTGAAGTAAGGTGGCAATCGCTCCAGTTGGTGTCAAAGAGCGCATGCTTCTTTGCGACTCGGCGTCTTCGCGTTGAAAAGAGTCCGCTTCGATCTGAAAAGATCAAAGGAATCTGGTCAAAGGAATTCCGTCAGATCAATCCAACGTCATTCGGCCCTCCCATCATTCTGCTGAAATCCGAGCAGCAGAAGGATGCGAGGGCAGATTGATCAGAGGCCGGAACTCGACGCTCTCAATCGATTCGCTGCTTTGAGGACACTCATGGAACCTCGCGCTGAACTTCCTGCCTCGCGTTCGCGGCTGCCGGTCGGCGCGACGGTCAACAGTTCGCTGGTGCTGATCCTGCTGGCTCTGGTGGCCGCGTTGATCTATCGGGACTACGCGCGGCATGAACGAGCCGTGATCGCTCGCGGAGATTTGGCTCAGGATGAAGCGGCGACGGTGGAGCTTTTCAAACGGATCTCGCCGTCGGTGGTGCATGTGGACAACGTCGCGCGGCAAGTGGATGAGAGCACTTTCAATGTGCTCGAAGTGCGACAGGGTTCCGGCAGCGGATTCGTCTGGGACAGTGACGGTCATGTCGTCACGAATTTTCATGTGATCCAGCGCGCGAACAGTGCCTGGGTCACGCTGGCCGATAACACTCGGCTGGAAGCGAAGCTCGTCGGCTTTGATGAATCCAAAGACGTCGCGGTGCTGAAAGTCGATGGCCCGGCGCGCAAGCTCAAGCCGATCCCGCTGGGAACGTCTTACGATTTAGAAGTCGGGCAAAAGGTGTTCGCGATCGGCAGCCCGTTTGAATTGGATTTGACGCTCACCAGCGGCATCATCGGTGGCCTGGGACGCGAGATCGAATCGGTCTCCGGCCGGCCGATTCAGGGCGTCATCCAAACCGATGCGGCGATCAATCCGGGCAATTCCGGAGGGCCGCTTTTGGACAGTGCCGGCCGCTTGATCGGTGTCACAACCGCGATCAAAAGTCCCACGGGGAGTTCCGTGGGAATTGGCTTCGCCGTCCCAGTGGATACGGTCAAGCGGGTCGTGACGCAGTTGATCCGCACGGGAAAGGTCGAACGCGCGGGCCTGGGGGTCAACTTGCTTGATGACCACCTCGCGGCTCGCCGAGGCATTCGCGGCGTGCTCATTCGACGAGTGACCCCCAACAGTGCGGCGGCGAAGGCCGGTCTGCGCGGGATTGATGAAGCTCAGCAAATTCCGGGAGACGTGATTGTCGAGGTGGATGGTTACGAGGTTCTGACTCAGGACGACCTGTATCGCGTGCTCGATCTGCACGAGGTCGGAGACACGCTGAAGGTGAAGGTCTTGCGCGACCAGAAGACTCTGGACGTTTCGATCAAGTTGCAAGCGCTGGTCGCGCCTGCCCCTTAGATTCCTTTGATTCCGAAACTTGATGCAGATGAGCCAAGCTTTGAGGGGCGTCACTCTGCTCTGCAAACGGTGAAAGTTTTGTTGTGGCGAGAAGAATTGTGTCGCTCGCTAAGTAACCCGAAGCGTCAGCGAGGGCGAACAGTCACCCGGTTTGATTCGTGACGAAGCGTTCTGGAGCGTTCGCCCTCGCGGACGCTTCGGGTTACTTTTGGTTGCGGCTTCGCCGGGCCAAGCTCTCTGCGTTGCCAGAACGGTTTCTTGCAACGCAGAGACGCAGAGACGCGGAGAGTGCAGAGTTGAGGTAGCGGTGGTCTGAGGCGTGGCCTCGCTGGACTTCTTTGCAACCGAAACGTGTTGCCGTTGAGTCGAGATTGGAGTCGTGTGAACGTCGCCGTCATCGCTGCGGGCGCGAGAGCGATACGGCTTCCGCGCACGCCAATCGCGTTGCGAGGAAACGTCTTGTTCTCCCAATTGGCCGAGGAAACCGTCTGGCGGATGTGAGTGACGACCAGTAGAGTCCCGCCTCTTCGGGCATTGCCCGCCGAATCCAGTGGATGATGAAAGTGATTTCCGCCATCGGACTCGACTAGGTTTGATGGCGTGGAGCTGACGGAAATCGTCAGTCATCTCATCCTGGATTTTATGATTCGCTCGCACGCGGACGATCGCAAGACGCCGCTCGAGCAGCCGCCCATTGGCCGTGGCACGGATTCTCTGTTGAGTCTGTGCGCGGTCCTCGCCGACTCCACTTTGAACGAGTCACCTCGGCGGCCAACTTCTTATGGAGACTGTTTTGAGTTTTTCTGATTTGGGATTGGCCGAGCCAATCGTGCGTGCCGTGGAAGCGGCTGGTTATGAAATTCCGACTCCGATTCAGGCACAAGCCATTCCGCTGGTGATCACCGGCTGCGATCTGCTGGGAGTCGCTCAAACTGGAACCGGCAAGACCGCCGCGTTCGCACTGCCGATCCTGCATCGGCTGCTGCAATCCCCTTCGACTCGTCCGGCTCAAGGTCGCTATGACCGACGTAAGATCCGTGTGCTCGTGCTGTCGCCGACTCGCGAGTTAGCCGTGCAGATCAGCGAGAGCTTCGCGACCTATGGTGCTGGTTCCGGCCTGCGGCAGCTCGTCGTGTTCGGAGGGGTCAGCCAATACCACCAAGTGAAAGAACTGCGAGCGGGCGTGGACATTCTCGTCGCGACTCCCGGCCGGTTGCTGGACCTGCGCGAGCAAGGCTTCATCGATCTCAGCCATGTCGAAGTGCTCGTGCTCGACGAAGCGGATCGAATGCTCGACATGGGCTTCCTGCAGAGCGTGCGGCGCATCGTGGCCGACGTGCCGAAGGAACGACAGACGCTGTTCTTCTCCGCGACGATGCCGAACGATGTCCGCCAACTGGCCGACTCGATGCTGTGTCATCCGCAGCGAGTCGAGATCACGCCGGTCGCAACGACTGCCGAACGGGTTCAACAATCGGTCTACTTCGTCGAGAAGCCGAACAAGGTCCGCCTGCTGCGACATCTGCTGCGGCAAGAGGGGGTGACTCGGACACTGGTCTTCACCAAGACCAAGCATGGTGCCGACAAAGTTGTGCGCATGTTGGAGGATTCCAACTTCTCGGCCGACGCGATTCACGCGAACCGCTCGCAGTCGCAACGGCAGCGAGCTTTGACGAACTTCAAAACCGGTCGCACGAGCGTGCTGGTCGCGACCGACATCGCCTCACGCGGCATCGACGTGGACAGCATCACGCACGTCATCAACTACGACCTGCCGCTGGAGATCGACAACTATGTGCATCGCATCGGACGCACGGCCCGCGCGGGAGCCAGCGGCATCGCCATCTCGTTTTGCTCGCCGGAAGAGCGCGGCCTGCTGACGTCGATCGAGCGATTGATTCGCCAGCGTCTGGAGCAGCGTCACGATCTCCCCGCGTTTGCGAACGAGCCTCCTCGCCAAGCTCACAGCACCGGCCACGCCGATGACCGTCGAGCGACTCACGGCAACGACGAGTTGCCGCAGACGACCGCCGTTGTCCAATCTCGCCGATCCTTCAACGACAATGGCCCTCCCGCGAATCGCTCCGCGCGCCGACCGAACAGCGCACCGCACCGACCGGCCAGCCCCAACGGAGAATTCGGCGGCCCACCCAGCCGCGGCCCGAAACGGCCCCGCCGATTCGGAAAGCCCAATCGCCTGGCCTCGTCGGGGCGATAGGCGGATTCCAGGAGACGCCGCGATGCCATTGGGGCTTCGCGGCGTTGAACGGGCGCATGACGCGGGTGGCTCCGGTCGCGGGCGCATTGGAAGTCGCGTTGGTGGATCGGCTCGGTGAGAGTGGCCGGATATCGCTCTCCGCTTGCGGCTGCGCGGCCGAGTCGAAACGATGCTCCGACCGACGAATTGGGAATTCTTCCCGGCCGGGAAAATAACGGCCGGCAGCCGCGCATCGCTTCGGGGCTGCGATCCTTGTCGGCAGACGGAGATGCGACTTGGCGACCGGCAAGGACAAGTTCGAGCCTGCGGATGCAGCGGTCCCACTCCCTCAAGAGTGGTACGCCGAACTCGCGGGAGAGGTGCGGGACTTCCTGCTGGGAGTTCTTCGCAACGACGACTCGGCGAGCGAGGCCCTGCAAGCCACGCTGGTCAAGGCGCTCGAACGCGGACATGAAGCTCGGCCGGAAACTCGTCGCGGGTGGCTGTTCCGAGTCGCCTTGAACGAAGCCTTAGTTCTTAAGCGGCGAGCAAAGATCCAAGAAAAATCCTTCCGCGAATTGGCTCAGAGCGACGCTCGTCGGCATGAGTCCGCGGGAGGCTCGGTCACTCGAAATGAATCCCCGGAAGGATTCGCTCAGCGGGTCGAGACGGTTGAACAAGTGCGACTCGCGCTGGATGGCCTGCCCGCCGAACAGCGTCGAGTGGTCCGAATGCGAATCTACGAAAACAAAACCTTCGCGGTCATCGCGAGCGAATTGAACGTCCCTCTCGGAACCGTGCTGACTCGCATGAGACTGGCCACGGAAAAACTACGCGAACGATTGGCCGAGTTAGACGGATAACTTGTGTCGCGGCGAAGCCGCAAGTAACCCGAAGCGTCAGCGAGGGCGGACGGTTCAAAGACGATTGAATTGGGGCGTGTGAAGCGTTCGCCCTCGCTGACGCTTCGGGTTAGTTGATGGTGAGATCATGACGACTTCTGATGTGACAACTCGAAACGAACTCGCGTGGCTGGCAAACTGCTACGTCGCAGGCGAACTCTCGGTCGATGAGACTGCGGCGTTCGAGATTCGCCTGGAGACCGACGTAGCCGCTTGCAGCGCGGTGGCTCGCGCGATGGAACTGAATCTGGCCGTCGCTGCCGCTTTTGAAACGCTCGCTGCGCCCTGCGATCTTCAGCCGTCGGTCGATCCGTTGGTCTGCTCTGCGGCCAAACAGTCGGCGCGTTGGACAGTCGCGGCGATTACGGCTTTAGTCATCTCGGCCATTGCGGCAGCGAGCGTCGCGTTGATGATCGGATCCAGCGGCTCGACCACGAACGGCGCGGAACGCTTGGTCGCCGCGTGGGCTTCGGGAGAAGCGGCTCGAAACGATACCGCTGATGATGAACTGTTCGACGCAACCGATGATGCCGACCTGGATCCGCCCGACTGGATGCTCGCGGCTCTGACGGCTGATGATGTCAACGAACAACTTCCCGGCAACAACGACGTGCGAGAGAACTAATCCGATGCGGCTTGAGCGACTGATTGATTGGCTTGGTGTAACTTCGTGGCAACGGCGAGCGGTCTGGCTTGGCGCTGCCGCATTTGTTTTGACGGTTGGGTGCTGGACAGTTTCGATCGCTGACGACAAGCCTTCCAAAACCAATCAGCCGGCCGAATCGAAATCCGCGACCGAAAAGAAGTCCGCAACCGAAAAGAAGTCCGTCTCGCCAGAGAAAACTCCCGCGAAGAAACCGGTCTCGGCTGAAGCGTCGCGGATCGACAATGAGCCGATCTCCCCCAATCGCGAAGCCGCGACGCTCGCGCTGGCTCAGCAGCATCACCCGGAATTGGCCGAACTGCTCAGCCGTCTGAAGACCAGTCATCCCGAACAATACGCGAAGGCTTTGCGTGAATTGGACAAGACTCGCACGCGGCTCGAAAAGGCACGCGAGGCCGATGCCGACCGCTATGCGATTCTGCTCCGTGAGTGGCAACTCGATTCGCGCGTTCGCTTGCTGGCGGCGCGGATCACCATGAGCACTTCCCAAGAACTCGAAACCGAACTGCGACAGGTGCTGACCGAACGGCACGACGTGAGGCTGCGGCTCCTGACTTACGATCGGGAGAAATCCAAGACTCGCTTGCAGAAAGTCGATGAGCAAATTGCCGAGCATGTCCAGCATCGTGAGGCGAGCATCGACCGCGAATTTGACCGAATCAAAAAGACTGCTGAGACGCGCAAGAAGCCGGTGACAAAACCGGCCGCGAAACGGACGGGCGACAAATAACCGTTTAACCCCAACGCCATCGGCGTGGGCGGCGACGTGAGTCGTTGATCTGCGTCGCGCACGCCGATGGCGTGGCGGTTAAACATCAAGAAGAAGGACTCGGATATGCCTCTTTCCATTCGACCTTGGTTGCTGACCGCTGCTGCTGCCGCGGTTTCATTCGGTTCGGTGACGCTCGCCGCCGAGAAAGTCATTCCGCCAGCCAGTCAGCGCTTCGCCAGCAAAGACGCGAGCGAAACGCCGAACTTCCAGCAACACGTCGTGCCGCTGCTCAGCCGATTGGGCTGCAATGGCCGCGCGTGTCACGGATCGTTCCAAGGACAGGGGGGATTTCGCCTGTCGCTCTTCGGTTACGACTTCAAGTTGGACCACGAAGGTCTCGCGAACGGTGACAAAGAGAAGAAACGCGAACCGCGAGTCCTGATCGACGAGCCGGAGGAGAGTCTGGCGCTCTTGAAAGCGACGCTCGAAACGCCGCACCGTGGCGGCAAACGCATGGAGGCCGATAGCTGGCAATACAACATCTTCCGCAACTGGATCAAAGCAGGCGCGAAGAGTGTCAATGAAGACTCCCCCAAGTTCGTGAAGCTGGAAGTCACGCCGTCCGAGATTCAGTTCGGCAAGGATGGCCAAGAAACGCAAATCAAAGCCGTGGCGATTTGGTCCGACGGCTCGCGCGAAGATGTCACGCCGCTCTGCCGATTCAACTCCAACGACGATTTGATCGCGGCCATTGATGCAAATGGGCTGGTCAAATCGGGGCAGTCGGGCGACACGCACATCGTCGTGAATTACGACGCCGGAGTCGTGCCGATCCCGGTCATCCGCCCCGTCAGCGACAAGTCCGGCAAGAAATATCCCAAGGTGGAAACGCCGACGAAGGTCGATGAACTCATCGTTCAGAAACTTCAAAAGCTCGGCATCGTGCCGTCAGAGTTGTGTGACGATCACGAATTCCTTCGCCGAAGCAGTCTCGATATCGCTGGCACACTGCCGTCGCCCCAGGAGATTGTCGCGTTCCAGTCCGACACCGATCCCCACAAACGAACGAAGAAGATTGATGAGTTGCTCGAACGTCCCGGCTACGTTGCCTGGTGGACGACGAAACTGTGCGACTTCACGGGCAACAATCCTCAGAACCTGCAAATCAATAACGGCTTCAAAGTCGATCGCACTCAAGAATGGTACGACTGGATCTACCACCGAGTCGCCAAGAACGAGCCTTATGACAAGCTCATCGAAGGGATCGTCACCGCCGTCAGCCGCAAGCCGGCCGAGTCCTACACCGAGTACTGCGAGCGAATGAGTGCGATGTACGGTTCGAAGAAAGAAGGCACGTTCGCCGAAGCGGGTGGGCTGACTTACTTCTGGGCGAGACGCAACTTTCAAAAGCCGGAAGAGCGAGCCATCGGATTTGCCTACACCTTCATGGGCATTCGCATTCAATGTGCTCAGTGCCACAAGCACCCGTTCGATCAATGGACTCAGGACGACTTCAACCAGTTCACCGGGTTCTTCAAAGGGACAGCCTACGGAACCAATCCGCGTGATCGCAAAGAGGAGCAGGCGCTCAAAGAGAAACTGGGGCTTACGGCCAAGCTCAACAATCAGGACTTGCAGAAGGAACTCGCAAAGAAGATCTCCGCAGGCGAAGTGATCCCCGTTCCTGAGCTTTACAGCGTTCGCCCCGAGGCTCCGAAGGCGAATGCTCGCGATAAGAACAAAGACAAAGAGAAGGACAACGGCAAGCAGTCCGCTCGGCAGCCACCTCCGCCGTCGGCCAAGTTGCTGGGAAGCGATGTTGTCGTGCTCTCCGATCACGACGACGCTCGCGTGCCGCTGATGAATTGGCTCCGAGACAGCAAGAATCCGTACTTCGCCAAGGCGTTCGTCAACCGCGTCTGGTCGAACTACTTCAACGTGGGGATCGTTCAGCCGGTCGATGACATGAGCCTCGCGAATGCTCCCAGCAACGCCGCGTTGTTGAACTATCTGGCCGAAGGCTTCATCGCGAACAACTTCGACATGAAGTGGCTGCACCGCGAAATCTGCAACAGCGCCGCTTATCAACGAAGCTGGAAGCCGAATGACACGAATCGGCTCGATCAGAAGAATTTCTCCCACGCGATCCCGCGTCGTTTGCCCGCCGAGGTCGCACTCGATGCACTCAAGCAAGCGACGTTGTCCGATGCGGAAATCTCTGGCTGGCTCGCCAGCAACAAAGATCACATGACCTCGATTCCCGGCTCGGTCGGCACTCGCGGCGGTGGTACGGGTAGCGGTGCCGGTTTCGCGTTGACCGTCTTTGGCCGTTCCACTCGTGAGAGTAATTGCGACTGCGATCGCTCGATGGAAGCCAGCCTGCTGCAAACGGTCTATATGCAGAACGACGATCAAGTCTTCGGCTTACTCAATGACGGCAAAGGCTGGATTCGTTCGCTGAACCCACCCGCCAAGAAAGCGGAGCGGACTTCGCGAAATGATGCGGAAGCGTTGAAGGCTCGCAAGAATTTTGAAACGCTGCTGACCAAGGTGGAACGCGACCTCAAACAGGCTCGGCGAACCAACAAGGCGGAAGAGATCAAAGAGCTTGAACGGCGAGTTGCCGAGTTGATCGGCAAGATCAAGCAAACAAAGGAAACCGCCGACACGAAGTCGAATGCGACCGAGCCAACGGAGGTTGTCGGCCTGCAAACCGAAGAGATCATCAAGGCGGCGTACCTCCGTTCGCTCAGCCGCTTGCCGAGCAAATCCGAACTGGAGACCTCGACGAAGTTCCTGACGCAATCCGAAGACCCAGTGAGCGGTGCTCGCGATCTGCTGTGGGCGTTGATCAATACGAAAGAGTTTATTGTGAATCACTAATCTCGATATTTGAAATTTGAACACCCAACAGTTTCCCAACTGCCACACGCGAGCCGCGTGTGGCTACGAAATGAAAGGACGAACCTCATGCCCACGACAACCACTTGCAATGGTGTGCGACGACGCGATTTCCTCAAGGCCGGAGTCATCGGCGGCACTGGCTTGACGCTGGCGAACTATTTGAAGTTCGCCTCGGCTGGTGAGGTCGCCTCGAAGGCCACCGCCAACGCGGCCATTTTCATCAATTTGACCGGTGGTCCTACGCATATGGACACGTTCGATTTAAAGCCAGAAGCGAAGGCGGAATTCCGTGGCGAGTTCAATCCGATCGCCACATCGGTTCCCGGCATCGAGATCAGCGAGCACTTGCCGAAGCTCGCTCAGAACATGCACCTCTTCACGATTCTGCGCGGCGTGACTCACACTCTGGGTGCTCACGAACTCGGCACCGAATACGTCAACGCGGGCAACCGGCCGTTGCCTTCACTGGAGTATCCCGGCTACGGAGCGATCGTCACGAAGGAACTCGGCGGCAACGGCAACATCCCGCCAAACGTCGCGATTCCCTCCAGCCGCCAGAAGACTGGATACCTCGGCGTGCAGTACGCGCCGCTCAATACGGGTGCGACGCCAAAGCCGGGCGAGATGTTCTCTGTGCGTGGCTTGAAACTGTCCGGCGGTCTGACGATTGACGCGGTCGAGAAGCGCCAAGCGTTGCTCACCGATCTCGACAAGACGTTTCGGGGCTTTGAAGAGACGAATCAATTGGTGAAAGGTCTCGACAAGTTTGGTCAGCAAGCTCACGCGATGATTACCTCGCCGAAATCGCGTGAGGCGTTTGATGTCAGCAAGGAATCTCCGAACTTCCAAAAGCTGTTTGGCGAGACTTCGTTCGACCAGAGCTGTTTGCTTGCAACCCGGTTGGTCGAAGCCGGTACGCGGTTCGTCACCATCGAACTTGGCGGCTGGGATACTCACAACGACAATTGGGTTCAGTTGAAGAAGAAGTCCCCGCCGCTGGACAGCGGACTGTCCGGTCTGCTGCAAGGTCTGCAATTGAAGGGGCTGCTGGAAACGACCACCGTCTTTGTGACAGGTGAGTTTGGCCGGACTCCGAAGATCAACACGACTCGCAACGGTCGCGACCACTACCCGCGCTGCATGTTCATGTTGATGGCTGGCGGCGGCATCACAAACGGTCAAGTGGTCGGCAAGAGCAATGCCGATGCGACGCTGCCCGACAGCAAAGGTTTCTCGCCGGACGATGTCGCCGCGTCGCTGTTCCACACGCTCGGTATTAGCCATCAGAAGGAATACCACACCGACACCGGCCGGCCGATCATGATCGTCCGCGACGGACATGTGATCCCGGAATTGTTCGCGTAGGCGTAGCGACAGGCGGCTCGCCTGTCGTTGTTTGAAAGACACAGGCGAGCCGCCTGTGCTACGAGACGTAGAGCTGCTCCGGCCGTTCTGCGTTTTTCATGGTCACTCAGTGCGAAGGAGATTTTGTGATGACGAAGTTTTGGAAATGTCTATTGTCGTTGAGCCTCGCCGCGTTCCTGCTGTCGCCAGTGATGGCCGCGGACGCGAAGGCCAAGAAGAACGCTCGCAAGGAGCCGCCCGTTGTTCAGCTTCCCAAAGACATCACGCTGACCGACGAGCAGAAAACGAAGGTCGCCGCGCTGGAGAAAGAGTACGCTCCGAAGATGAAAGAGTTGCACGAAAAGCTCGACAAAGTGATCACCGAAGAGCAAAAGAAGGCTCGCCTGGAAGTGACGAAGGAGCAACGCGGCAAAGGGAAAGAAGGCAAGAGAGGTAAAGAGCTGGCTCAAGCGGTCAAGGACGCGATGAAGCTGACCGACGAACAACAAAAGAAATACGACGAGACCGAAAAGCAGATCACCGCTCTGCGTCACGAAATTCTGGAGAAGGTCAAGCCACTGCTGACCGATGAGCAAAAGGCCAAACTCCCGAAACGCCCTGAGGCCAGGAAGAAGAAGGCCGTTTAATCCGAGCGACCACTTAGCAGTTTTGAATCTGACGCCCGGCTTTCTCTGGAAGGCCGGGCGTTTTCATGGTGAGTCTGGATAGACAGGAAGATTTGGGACAGGAAGATGGCCGCTGCATGATGTTCCTGTCCACCATCTTCCTGTCTGAATTGTGCCTTGCTTGAGACACGATGCCTGCCAACCTCACTCCGCAATATCAGCGACTCGAAGAGCAATACCGCCGAGCACACACCGCTCAGGAGCGAGCGGACCTGCTCGACGAAATGCTGGCGACGATCCCCAAGCACAAGGGGACCGAGAAACTGCAAGCCGACCTCAAGACGAAGCTCAAGGAAACGAAAGCGGAATTGCAGACGGAGGCATCGGCTCCGAAACGGGGTAAGACGTTTCGGTTTCCTCGGCAAGGCGCTGGGCAAGTCGTCATCGTCGGCCCGCCGAACGCGGGGAAGAGCCGTATCCTCAAAGAGCTGACGAAGGCCGAGCCGGAAGTCGCACCGTATCCGTTCACAACACGCGAGCCGCTGCCGGGGATGATGGCTTGGCAGGACGTCAGCGTGCAGTTGATCGACACACCGCCGATCACCGATGCGCACTTTGAGCCGTATCTCTTGAACCTCGTCCGCGCTGCCGATGCTGTGGTGCTGGCGTTTGATGGATCGTCTGATGACGCGCCCGATCAAACGGCCGAAGTGCTGAAACAGTTCTCCTCGCGAAAGACGTTGTTGTCCGACGTGACGGGTTTCGATGACGAGGACTTTTCGATCATCCGCGTGAAGACGCTGCTCGCCGTGACTCGCGGCGATGATTCGGACTGCGACGATCGACTCGCATTCTTTCGCGAGATGACCGAGTCGAACTTCACGACGCTCAAGGTGGAGTTCGATCAGCCCACCGCCCGCGAATCGTTGCGCGAGGCGATCTTCCAATTGCTGGGAGTCATTCGGCTCTACACAAAGAAGCCGGGGAAGCTGGCCGATTATTCGTCGCCGTTCGTGATCAAGTCGGGAGGCACGGTCGAAGACTTGGCGGCGGTTGTGCATCGCGATCTGGTCGAGTCGGTGAAGTTCGCCAAAGTCTGGGGCAGCAGCGCCCACGACGGCCAATCGGTCGGCCGCGAGCATGTCCTGCACGACAAAGATCTCGTCGAACTGCATTCGTAGCCTGGCTCACCGAGTCGGGACTTCCTGGAAAATATCCCGACCACATAACCCCGAGATCGCGGTTTCTCGGCGGCCTCTCTGAATCTGTGGGGATGACTGGGGATATCCCCGCAGATTCAGAAAAGCCGCAGCGGAATCTCGTCTGTGGCTTTGGTCTGAGGCGCGGCCTCGCGGGACTCTACACCTGAATCTCGACAGCGAACCGACTCGGAGAGTCAGGCGACTTTGGGGTGGCGACGAGGTCAGAGCACTTTGCCGGGATTCATGATCCCGCGCGGATCGAGAGCCAACTTGATCGCTCGCATCGCATCGACGGCGGGGCCGAACTCGCGGCGGAGCGCGGCTCGTTTGCCGAGTCCGATGCCGTGCTCGCCGGTGCATGTGCCGTCGAGGGCGAGGGCATGAGTGACGATCTCGTCGCTGAGGCGTTGGACTTCGGCGAGCTCTTCGGCGGAGTTCGGATCAATCGAGAACACGACGTGGAAGTTGCCGTCGCCGACGTGACCGAACAGCGGGGCCGGGATGCGCGTGGCTTGGAGCGTCTGCTTGGATCGGCGAATGCACTCGGCGAGATTCGAGATCGGGACGCAGACATCGGTCACATAGCCGGCCCCATTTTCTCGGAGAGCCAAGGCGGCGTAGTAGCCGTCGTGTCTCGCTTGCCAGAGTCGGCGACGATCGGACTCTTCGGTCGCCCATTGGAATGGTTCGCTCGTGAAGCGGCCGACGATCGTGCTGGCGGCTTCCGTTTGTTCGAGAACTCCGGCGGGGCTGCCGTGGAATTCCAAGAAGAGCGTGGGTGACTCGCGATAGCTCAGACTGCTGTACCGATTGACGGCGGCCATTTGCACGTCGTCAAGCAATTCGAGACGAGCCATCGGGAGGCCAGCGGTGAGCATCGCGATCGCCGCTTGGACTGCGGCATCGACATCGGGAAACGCACAGACGGCGGCGGAGACGGCATCCGGTTGGCGCGCCAATCGCAACGTGACCTCGGTAATGAGTCCCAGCGTTCCCTCCGAGCCGACGAATAAGTGCGTGAGGTCATAGCCTGCCGAGGATTTTCTCGCGCGCGAACCGATGCGAATGATCTCGCCGTGGGCCAAGACGACGGTGAGCGCGAGGACTCGGTCGCGCATCGTGCCGTAGCGAACGGCGGCACTTCCCGATGCTCGCGTCGCGGACATGCCGCCCAGCGTGCAGTCGGCTCCGGGATCGATCGGGAAATAGAGGTTCGATCCCGACTCGGCGAGGGATTGGTTGAGTTGCAATCGAGTGACCCCGGCTTGCACGGTGACGTCCATGTCGTCGGGACTGAATCGCTGAATGCGATTCATGCGAGTGAGATCAACACAGACTCCGCCGTGAATGGCGACAACTCCCCCCTCGACCGCCGTGCCGGTTCCGAACGGGATGATCGGCACGCGATGCTCGTGACACAGTCGCGCGACGGTGGCGACCTCGTCATTCGAGAGCGGGAACACGACGCAGTCCGGCCGCTGCGGTTTGTGATGTGAGACGTCTTTCGCGTGTTGATCGAGATCGTTGGGCAACTCGGAGCAGCGGTCTCCGAATAGCGACTTAAGTTGCCTCACGACGTTGGATCGCTCGTCGGAGCCGGCGAAGGTGGCTGTTGTGCTGAGCGATTCGGTTGTGTCGGGCATGTCAAACTTTGCGGGTTGCAGGAAGTAAGGCTGGCCGACTGGGGAAACCTTGCCGGCCGTAGCAGTCGTGCGGTGTGAGAACCGTTGCTCGTCGCGAGACCGGGAGAATCGAGTGATTTTTGCTCTCAGGACAACACAACGCAGCTTACGCTACTGCCACAAGCCGGAAA
The DNA here is from genome assembly GCA_046156195.1 of Planctomycetaceae bacterium. Taxonomy (GTDB): domain Bacteria; phylum Planctomycetota; class Planctomycetia; order Planctomycetales; family Planctomycetaceae; genus SXKJ01. The sequence continues at coordinate 49,460 of JBJXEX010000067.1, forward strand.
ACCAGACCGACCAGAATCCTGTTGGATGACCTCGTCGGACTTCAGCAACCTGCCTTCGCTTGGCGGCGCGATTCACACCCTGAGGAGAAATTTCATGAGATCCATTCTGTTGGGATTGGTGGCAGTCGCCACTCTTGCCGTGGCGAGTACCGCTCAAGCGGGCGGTTATTGCGGCTCAGCCGGCTATGGCTGTTGCCCCACCAACGCTTGCCAGCCGTCGGCCTGTTACACGTCGTGCAAGGTTGAGCGTCAGACTTGCTACCGCACCGTTTATGAAACGGCTTACGAACCGGAACAAGTGACCTGCAACAAGACCGTTTATGAAACCGTTTGGGACGAGCAGCAAGTTACCTGCAACCAGACGGTCGTCGAGACCGCCTATCGCGAGCACACCTACACCGTCTGTCGGCAAGTGGCCGAGACATCGGCTCGCGAAGAACGCTACACGGTGATGAAGCCGGTCTATGAGACGTGCGAGCAAGAGCGCAGCTACACGGTTTGCAAACCGGTTTGGGAAGAGTCCGTGCGCGAGTGCCGTCGGACGGTTCAGAAGCAAGTCGTTGAAGACAGCTTCCGCGAGTGCCATCGCACCGTGATGCGTCCCGTGATGGAGACGGTCAATCGCGAAGTTTGCCATACGGTCATGCGACCGGTGACTCGTTGCGCGACGGTGCCGCAAGTCTGCGGTCAATGGGTCTGCAAGCAAGATTGCTATTACGGACTGCCGACTCCGAGATGGCAATGCAATCCGTGCAGCCAGACTCCGACGCTGGGCTGGCAACCGACCGTGACGCCGATCACCTATCGAGTTTGGCAAACGCAGGTCGTGCAACGCCAAGTCAATTACACGACCTACGAACCGCAAGTCGTCCGCCAAATTTGCCCGCAGCAAGTTTGCCGTTATGTCCCTCAAGTGGTGGTGGATCGCGTGCCGGTTCGCACCTGCCGCATCGTCAATGAAGATGTGATCGATCGGATTCCCGTTCGCACCGTCAGGTATGTGAACGAGACGGTCACTCAAAAGGTGCCGGTCCAAACTTGCCGCTGGGTCAAGGAAGATCATGTCCGCAGCGTCCCTTGCACGACGTACAAGAACGTCGAAGAGACCAAGACCTGTCAGATTCCTTACCAAGTCTGCAAGCAAGTACCGCACACGGTGACTCAGCGAGTTGCTCGTTGCGTTGCCAGACAAGTGCCGACGACCTACACGCGAATGGTGGCTCGATGCGTGCCGAAGCAAGTGGCCTACGAAGTCTGCCAGATGGTTCCCGTGACGGTCTGCAATCCGTCACCGACCGGTTGCAGTTCGTGTGGCGTGGCCGCTCCGATGGGAGACGCTCAAGAGCACAAGGTCATGAAGCCCGAAGCCGACCCGCTGCCGCCGCCGAAGGAAGAGGAAGTTCCGAAGACGGATGCGCCCAAGTCGATCGACGTTGATGCTCCGAAGGCATGAGGCGAACGGCAGGACGTTTCTGATCGAAGCCGCGTTCGCCAGAACGCGGGCCGCCCGCACCGTAGGGCCGCCCGCACTCTGGCGAGTGCGGCTACGGGACGATCTCTCTCATTCAACATATCAGCCCGCCTTGATTGGATCGGCGTTGGTTGTCATTCTCCGCCCCCTGCAACGGTCCCACCGAAATCCTACCTGCCGACTCCTCCCTGCCTCACGGAGTTCGCTATGCCGCATGATGCTGGCAATCGTCGAAACGGGAAACATGGACTCACTGGTCATGCGCTGCGGAATGCCAATCTGAGGCTGCGGTCGCTGGCCCGATCTGAGGACGCGCCGCCGCTGGCGAAGATCGCGGTGAAGATTCGCGCGAAGCTGTTGGGACTGACTCGATTGGAATTCGCACGTCAGTCGGGTGTCAGCCGCGGAGCATTACGCGACTTGGAACTGGGCATCCACAAACCGGTTTGCCTGACGATGCTGAGGTATGTCGAGTTCATCCGGCGACAGGAGCAGGTGCCGGCTCAGATTGTGGAAGAAGTCTGCCAGCTTTATTCGGGAGCTCCCGAGACGGTTTCCGATTTGGTCGCGCGGTATGAAATGCGAGCCGGCTCGCTGCGGAATTTGGCTCAGATGGCGAAGCTCAGTCCGGCGACGTTGTGGGAATATCGTCGCGGCCGGTTTCCGGTGCCGTATTCATTGTTGCTCCGGTTCTGCCGCATGGTCGGTGAGGACGAACAGCGAGCCGAGTCGGTCTGGACGAATACCGAACGGCAGCTCTTCTTGGATCGAGGCTATCCTCCGGCTTGGGCCGAGCTGTGCATGTGGTGTGCTCGCGAGGGGCACACCGAGGGATGGCTGCGGTCGCTGGGAGTGAAGACGAAATCATTCCGGCGTCTGTGTTATTTGGAATTGCCTCCGTGGGAAGAGGTCGCTCGAGCGGTGGAGAAGCTCAGTCGCAGTCCCGCCGAGTTGCGGGATCTCAAGCAGATGTGGCAGCGTGGTCTGCGTGAGCAGCAACAGAATCCGCAGCCGACCTTCGGCGGAAAAGTGATGGAGTTGCGTCAAAAGCAAAACATCTCCCGCCGTGAACTGGCGGATCTGTTTCGGATCGGAGGCAAGAAGCCGGCGCGGATCATCAAGCACATCGAAGAGGACGGCATGTACTCGTTGCAGGCGTTCCCGGCCGGGTTGGTCGCGCTGCTGACGACGGACGTGGCCGAGCAATCTCGTCTGTTGGAATTGTGGGAATCGCGGCGAAAGTTCTTTCAACAACGCCACCGGCCCGAACATCGCAACGACATCCGCCTGGTTCGCGAGCGATACGGTTTCGAGATTCCTCAGACCGCTAAGTTTCTGGGCTACACCAATCTCGAATACCAAAAGGTCGAACGAGGCATTGAGAAGATACTCGACTCGGCCAAATCGCGAATCATCGACGCGATTCATCAAGCCGGAAAGAAACGAGTCCAAGACATCTTGGATTACCGCAGCGACCTCGCAACCGCGCGGGAGGCCTGGCGAAGTCCGAGCACGATTCGCGAATTGATCGAACGGCTCTGTGAACGCGAAGGGGGACTGCTGCCGCTGGTTCGCTGTCTGAAGCTGCCGGGATTGAAGGAGAGTTGGCTGCGCCGCTTGAGGGCGATCGCTCGTGGCGAGGAGACTCCGACTTGGCCGCAGATGCAAGAGATTGCTCGCGCGGGGGAGGTCGTTGATCTCAGTCAAACCCGCCGCGACTGGGCGACTCGGTATCGCGCGTGGCTTATCTCGAAGGGACATCCGCCGCTGGGCGTCGAGTTGCGATTGCTGATCGCCGAAGTCGCCCCGTCCCTGCGAGCATTCAGTAAGCGGCTGTCGGTCGGCTGTCCCGTCTTGATCCGTGACCTGCTTCAGGTCGGGCGACAGGAACCGATCAGTTGGTTTCATATCGAGCGGCTGCTCAAAGCAGCGGGGCTATCCCCCACCGGCGACCGCTGGCACAGGATCGAGACGCTCTGGCAACCGTATCGACCACCGCCGCAAAAACGTGCCAAGAGGAAGTTACTCCAAGCATGAGTTTTGAAATGCCCCGCATCGTGATTGCTGAATGCAAGCAGGAAGTCTCGACGTTCAATCCGACGCGGAGTTACTTCGAAGACTTCCGCATCGTGCGCGGCTCGGCGTTGCTCGACCATCATCGGAAAGTGCGCGAAGAAGTTGGCGGTGCCTTGAGCGTTTTCGATGCGGATCATCGAGTGGAACTCGCGCCGGCCTTCGGAGCGAGCGCGAATACGTCCGGCGGTGTGCTTTCGGCCGAGAGTTTCAGGCGGCTGTGCGATGAGTTTCTCGGCGACCTAGCGAAGGCGAGCCAGAACGGGAGACTCGATGGGGCTTACTTCTCGCTTCACGGTGCGATGCAAGCAGAGAACGAGGACGATCCCGAAGGCTTCTTGCTTCAAGAGGCGCGGCGCATTCTCGGCGAGCAGATTCCGATTGTGGTGTCGCTCGATCTGCACGGTGTGCTGACCGATCGGATGCTCGCGCACAGCGACGCGGTCGTGGCTTATCACACTTACCCGCACGTCGATTTCTTTGAGACGGGAGCACGAGCCGCGCGGCTGCTCATGAAGATCCTGATGGAGGGTGCTCGGCCCGTGACCGCGCGCGTGAAGATTCCCGCGCTCGTGCGCGGCGACGAACTCATCACCGAGACCGGCTCGATTGGCGAGTGCATTCGACTGGCTCAGCAGATCGAGGCCAGTCCGACGGGTCTCTCGGCCGGAGTGATGTGGGGCAATCCTTTCACCGATGTCCCGGAGTTGCGGACCAACAGCTTTGTCGTGCTGGACGGCGACGAAGCAGCCGCGCGGAGTCAGGCCCTCGAACTGGCCAATCTCTTCTGGAAGCATCACGAAAAGATGCAAGTGCCGCTGACCAGTCTGGCCGACAGCGTGCGTCTGGCGGCGGAGAACACATCTGGAACCGTCGTGCTGATGGACGCGGCCGACGCGACCAGTTCCGGCGCATCGGGCGACAGCAATGCGATCCTGCGTGAAGTGCTCCGCCAGGGATATCGCGGCCGAGTACTGGCTCCGATCGTTGATCCGGCGGCGGTTCGACAAGCCTTCGCCGCCGGTGTCGGAGCGACCATCCGCACACAGGTCGGTGGAGCAATTGATCCCGCGCGGTTTCAACCGTTGGCACTGGAGGCTCGTGTGCGACTCCTCTCCGACGGCAAGTTTCGCAGCGAGTCGTTCGGCTGGCCGTGGGATTCGGGGGACACGGCGGTGCTCGAAGCGGACAACCTCACGCTGGTCGTGGGGACTCGACCGGTCAGCCTGTTCGACCGCTCGTGGTTCTACGCGAATGGCCAAGATCCGCGACACTTCCAACTCGTCGTGGTGAAGTCCCCGCATTGCGAGCATCACATGTTCGCCGACTGGTGCGCCAAGCTGATCAACGTCGATGCACCCGGTTCGACGAGTGCGAACGTGAAGAGCCTCGGCCACACCAAGTGCGAGCGGCCGCTGTTTCCGCTGGACGACGTGGTCCGATTCACTCCGGTCGCGGACGTGTTTCGACGCTCGTGATGAGGCCGCAAGTTTCTTTTCGACAAGGGATTTCCATGAGCGCTCTCTCTCGCCGCGACTTCCTCAAAGAGACCGTGCTCACGACCGCCGCGGGTTGGTCGTTGTCGGTCAGCCAAGCACTCAACGGGGCCGAGACCAGCGCTGGCGGATTGCACATCGCTCCGTTCAAGTTCGATGTCACGCCGCCGATCGGGCACTCGTGCTGCGGCGGTTGGATCAAGCCGATTGAGGTCGTGGACGATGCGCGGCAGTTCCTACACCGATCCCAAACTGATCGCGTTGCCGGACGGACTGATCGATCCGTTCTTAAAGACGGTCGCGTTCTTCAACGGCGAGAAGAGCATTGCGAAAGACAATTTCGTCTGCACCTCGGCCTACGGCGACGGCGGCCCGTGGTACATCCCGGTCAAAGAGGAATACCCCCACGGCGGCTACGAAGTCAGCGTCGCCTTTTGCGAACCGGAGATCGACGACGTGCTGACCGAGGGAATGAAACGGATTTTGGCATAGCCGCCGTGACAGCGTCGCCGATTGAACCCAGAGGGTTCGCAGCCATTAGCCGGTGGTTGAGCGCAGCGACACCACCGGTTTGCTGTCGTGATGCCCCCCGCACCCCGGCAGGGGTGCCAGCCGATTGAGAACCGTCTGCTGTGATCCCTCCGGGATCAAGAACGAATCGTCCAAACGTGTCCGGTGGTATCGCTGCGCTCGACCACCGGCTAATTGCTATCAAGCCTCCGGCTTGAATTTCAACGGACACGTCCTCAATCCTTCGTGACGGCTTCATCCAAGTTCAGCAACGCTCGCGCGACGAGCGACCAGGCGGCGCGTTCGCTGGCATCTCCCTCGCCCGGACCTGCGAGCGTTGCGGCGTCGAGTTCCTTGGTGGCGAGGCGTTCTCGCTGCGTCTTGAGGAAGCGGCTCAACAGCGTGATCTCGGCATCGGTGGGGGGGCGCGTGAGGCAGCGGCGGAAGAGTTCGGCGAGTCGCGCGTCGTCGCTGTTCGGCAACGCCGCGAATTGACGGCCGAGGGCTTGTGAGGCTTCGGTGAAGACGACGTCGTTGAGCAGCGTCAGCGCTTGCAACGGCGTGTTCGAGACTTCGCGGCGGACGACACACGCCTCGCCGCTAGGAGCGTCGAACGTTGTGAACATCGCGAACGGCGCGGTCCGCTTCGCAAACGTGTAGAGGCTGCGGCGATGTCGATCGAGTCCCTCGCTGACTTTCCAGGCGAGCTGCCCGTAGGTGCCCTCGGTCGTGATGTTGGCTGGCTGCGGCGGAAAGACGCTCGGTCCGCCCAGCTTGCGGCCGAGCAGTCCGCTGATGCTCAGCAACGAATCACGCACGGATTCGGCTTCGACTCGGAAACGCGGGCCGCGCGCGAGCAATTCGTTTTGAGTGTCGTGCTGCAACAACTCTGGCGCGACGCGGCTCGACTGCTGATACGTCGCGCTGGTGACAATCAAGCGGTGCAGGCGTTTGAGGGACCAGCTTGTAGGACGGTTTTCCAAACCGTCCTGCACGAACGACGGTTTGGAAAACCGTCCTACAAATTCCGTCGCCAGCCAATCGAGCAGCTCTGGATGCGACGGCAACGCCCCTTGGAAGCCGAAGTCCTCTTGGGTGCGGACGAGGCCGCGGCCGAAGAACGCGGCCCAATGGCGGTTGACGGTGACTCGCGCGGTCAGCGGGTTGTTCGGCGAGACAAGCCAGTTCGCGAGGGCCAGCCGATCGGCGGACGAGTTCGCTGGCAGCGGCGGCAACGCGGACAAGCTGCCGGCGGCGACAAGCTCTTTGGGTTGCAGGTACTCGCCACGATGGTGCCGATGCGTCGGACGGGGGTTGTTCGCGGGACGCTCTTGCATGACGAGCGATGTCGGCAGAGTTGGGCGTTGAACGCGCAACGACTCGACTTCTTGTCTCGCGCTGGAGAGTTCCGGTGCGGTCGCGCAGAACTGTTTCACAAGTGCGGCAGGCTTGGTGAGCGGCACGGCGCTAGCCGCTGGCTTCGAACCCGTGGCAGTACCGGCGGCTAGCGTCGTGCCGTTCAGTGCCCGCTCGACATCTGCTGGGAGGATCGGGGCTTCGACCGCTCGCGGATCGCTCGTCATGGAGATGCGGAACTTGCCGAGGCCGGGGGCGTAGTAACGCTCGAACAACATCCGCAACTTGAAGAGGCCCGTGTTTGTCAGCGGCTCTGCAAGTTGAAAGACGGCGGTGTGCGGTTTGCCTTGACCTCCGTTGATCGACCAGCCGGTTTGTTTGTTGTCGTCGAGCGCGGCCATCGCGTTGCTGTTGCCGGCGGCAAACGTCTGCGTCGCGCGAGCGAAGCGGCGCGGTGTCTCGCCGACGGTCAGCGCGATGTCGCTCAGGAAGAAGTCGCCGAACGGGCCTTCGTAGTAGACTCGGCCGGGGCCGTGCTTCGGTAGGCGATCGTCCGGCAGGGCTTCGAGGCGGAGGGCGACGATTTCTTTCAGGCTCGACTTCAACGTCAGTTCGTACAAGTCGCTCTTCGACATGTCGCCGCTGACGAAGACGACGCCGTTCTCTTCGACGGTCAGCAGCGGCAGGTTGCTGGTCGCGGAGACGACCTTCGGCGTCTCCCAACGGATCAGCGATTTCTGAGTCTCCGCCAGCCACGCGGCGTACTTTTGGTCGAAGTGCTTTCGACGTTGTTCGTCCGGAGACCCGTTTGCCGAATTGCGTCGGCCCAGGCTGATCCGAAACTTGCCGAGCGTGTGCTGCGTGCCGTGCTGCTGTTCGAGCTTGATTGTCCAGCGAGTCGGCTTGTCTGCGAAGCCGCTCGGCTGCGCGAGGACGAAGGTTGCCGTGCGGTTGACGTTCCAGATGCCGGGTCCGTGAATCGCCCAGCCGCCGGTCTTCGTGTTGCCGTCGATCGCTTGAGCCACGTCGAACTTCTCCTGCGAGAAGTCGGCCGAGGCGCGTGCGAATTTGAGCGGCTGCGAGTCGTCCGGCTTGTCACGCGGTGCGATCGACGCGGTGATCTCGCTGAGCACGAAGTTGCCGTGCGGTGTCCGGCCGGGGCCTTTGCTCGGCAGTTCTTCGTCGGACAATGCTTCGAGGCGGATCGCCGCGACGTCGCGCAGCTCGCTGTCGAGCTGCACTTCGTAGGTGTCGTTGCCGAGGTTCGGCCCGCTGATGAAAACGCTCGCGTCGGCGTCGATGGCGGCATTCGCACCGCTCTCGGCTTTGACCGACGTTGGCTTGATGGGGGTCCAAGCGAACTCGTCGGGAAGTGGGAAGCGATTCGGCAGGTCCGCTTCGAGTTCGGCGATGCGGCGGTCAATCTCGGCTTGCTTGGCGAACAGTTCGGGGACCGGGATGTCGAGTTCGGGTTCCTCGGCGTTGTTGAGCAAGCCGAAGAAGCGGTAGTAATCGGTGTGCGTGATCGGATCGTACTTGTGCGTGTGGCACTGAGCACAACCGATCGTCAGCCCCAGCCAGACGGAGCCGGTGGTCGCGACGCGGTCGGTCATCGCGTGGAAGCGGAACTCCAGCGGGTCGATGCCTCCTTCCTCGTTGAGCATCGTGTTGCGATGAAAGCCGGTCGCGATCCGCTGCGGGATCGTCGCGTTCGGCCGCATGTCGCCGGCCAGTTGGTCGATCGTGAATTGATCGAACGGCTGATCGGCGTTGATCGCATTGATGACCCAATCGCGATACGGCCAGACGTTGCGAGTCCGATCCTTCTCGTAGCCATTCGTGTCGGCGTACCGCGCGAGATCGAGCCAGCGCCGCGCCCAACGCTCGCCGTAGGCTGGCGACGCGAGCAGCCGATCGACGAGTTGCTCGTAGGCGTCGGACGACGGGTCGTGGACGAACGCCTCGACCTCGGCCGGTGTCGGCGGAATGCCGATCAAGTCGAGGAACACGCGCCGCGCGAGCGTGTGCCGATCGGCTTGCGGAGACGGCTTCAGACCTTCGGACTCCAACCGCGCGAGCACGAAGCGGTCGATGCCGTTGCGCGGCCAACTCGCATCGCGGACTTTTGGCAAGGCCGGCCGCTTCGGAGCGACGAACGCCCAATGCGGTCGATACTCCGCGCCGCTGGCGATCCAACGTTTGAGGATGTCACGCTGCTCGGCGGTGAGTTCCAGCTTCGTCGAGGCGGGGGGCATTTTTTCGTCCGAGCCATCCGGCAGGTCGATGCGACGGATCAGTTCACTCGCGTCCGTCTTGTTCGGCACGATCGCGGACTTCCCGCTGTCGGCGGCTTTGATCGCGGACTCGCGAACGTCGAGCCGCAAGCCGCTCTGCCGCTGCCCTTCATCAGGACCGTGACACTTGAAGCAGTACCGCGACAAGATCGGCCGGACCTCACGCTCAAACGATGGTACGTCGGCAGCGCGAACCTGCGACGCGACGAGACAGAGGCCGGCAAGAATCCATCCGGCCGCGTGACTTCGATGGGAAAACATGAAGGTGATACTCGGAAACGGGTTGCGGCCGCGTCACCGTATGTTGCTGGCGACTTGCGAGCAACTCCGTCGTGGGTTCCATGATTGAGAGAGGGCGGCTCGGCGATTGTTTTTGAAACGCAGAGGGAACGGAGGAAGACGCAGAGAACGCCGAGAGACTCTCTGCGACCTCTGCGAGGCCTCTTGTCCTTCTCCGCGTTTCAAAAACATCGACCAAGAGGATTCCAAAACCCGTCGGACTCGGCCAAGAAATGTTTCCTCCATCGGCATGTGTGAGAGTTGGCCAGTTTGTCGTGTTGGGCAATTTGTAGCCCGACCCCTTGTGGGTCGGGTGATTCCAAACTCTCCAGGAAAGTGTCGAAACTCGAATCCTCCGACCCACAAGGGGTCGAGCTACAGTTTTCGCAGTTTCACAAATTGGCCAGCCCTGGGCATGTGTGATCGGTGATTGAACCGTCGTCGCGCGGGCGGTACGATTCCGCCCGCTTTGAGACTGATCTTTGCCTCTTCAGTTGGATATGCCTGCCCATGACCACCGCGACCGCTTCGGCTTCCGGGGTGCGTTGGACCAAGAAACACCTGCTCGGCTTGGAAGAACTTTCGGCCGACGAAATCTCGTTGATTTTGGATCAGGCCGCCGAATTCAAACGGCTGGCCGCCGAGGGCGAGACCAAACTGGCAGCCCTCAAAGGGACGGTCGTCGCGAACCTCTTCTTTGAGCCATCAACGCGCACGCGAACGAGCTTCAGTCTTGCGGCAAAGCGTCTCTCGGCTGACACGGTGGACTTCACTGCGTCGGGCAGCAGCCTCTCGAAAGGCGAAACGTTCTACGACACGGCTCAGAACATCGAGGCGATGGGAGTCGATCAGGTCGTTGTCCGGCACAGCACGTCGGGTGCGCCGCATCTGCTGTCGAAGCTGTTGAAGGCCAGCGTGCTCAACGCGGGTGACGGCACACACGAGCATCCGACGCAAGGGTTGCTCGACATCTTCACGATCCGCGAGCATCGCGGGAAACTGGCTGGCCTGACGGTCGCGCTGGTCGGCGACATCCTGCACAGCCGCGTCGCTCGGTCGAATATCTGGGGACTGAAAAAACTCGGCGCGCGAGTCATCGTCTGCGGACCATCGACGTTGATCCCGACGCACGTCGAGCGGCTGGGGGTCGAAGTCTCGAACAACCTCGACGAGATTCTCGGCCAGTGCGACTGCATCAACCTGCTGCGAATTCAGTTTGAGCGGCAGCGCTCCGCATTCTTCCCGTCGATCCGCGAGTACGCGCACTTCTTCGGCATGAACGGCGACCGCATCCGCCGAGCGAAATCCGACGTGCTGATCCTCGCCCCCGGCCCAATCAATCGCGGCGTCGAGATCACTCCCGAAGTCGCCGACGGCCCGCATTCGGTCATCCTCGACCAAGTCACCAACGGCCTTGTCATCCGCATGGCTTGCCTGCACCTGCTGCACAATCGGCGGCAGGAAGAGTCGGGAACTTAGAGAGACACAAGTCTTCGATGACGATTGAACGAGCAATGCGATGTCGAGTTCCGTTTCAAATTGTCGTCGAAGCTCCACACGCGGTCGCTCGTTCGCATTGTTTGGAGGCGTTCTTTGTGCCACGTTGGCCGATTGTGGATGGCAAGCTCTTGTGGCGTATCTACGAACGCCGCTGGAAGCGCGTCCGATGATGCCAAGTGCATCGGAAGCGAACCTCGCAATTGCTTCAAGAATCGTGGGTGGTCCCCTCGTCTTCAGCTTGGTATGTGGGGTTGGGGGCGTGATCCTTTTCTCGTATCTTCATCGTCGGTTCTTTGCCACCCAACAAAATCTGCCATAACGGGAAGTCCCCTATGACCACCATTATTCTGCCGCCGGACATCGAAGTGGATTTGACTCAGCAAGCCAGTCGTGAGGGAAAAACTGTTGAGACCGTTGCCTTGGAGAGACTCCGGCAATCCCCATCAGGCCAAATCCCAACAGAAGTTCCGCCAAGGAATCTCAAGGAATTCCTCGGCGACATGATCGGCTGCCTGGAGGGAAACGGAGAAGCTCTCTCGGACAACTGCGGTGAGCGATTCACTGAGCATCTGCTTCAGAAGCAAAAGGCCGGAAAAATATGATGCTCACAGACACGGGGCCGTTGGTGGCCCTGTTAAACCGTCGCGATCCCGCGCACTCAGTTTGTGATACGGCGGTCGGAAAGTTGGCGGCAGGTCCGTTGCTAACGACTTGGCCGTGTCTTACAGAAGCAATGTACTTGTTGTATCGCTCGAACGGTGAGCGTGGGCCGCAAGCCTTGTGGGACCATATTTCCAAAGAGCGTATCGAGGTTGTGGAACTCTCGTTGCCAGTGATGTTCCGCATGCAAGAACTGATGGAGAAGTACAGCAACGTGCCGATGGATTTGGCGGATGCGTCGTTGATCGCCGTCGCGGAATGGCGAGGGATTCGCAGGCTTTTCACGCTGGATGGGGACTTTCGGATTTATCGCTTGAACGACGGCACGAGTTTGGAATTGATCCCGTAAATTCTGGAATCCCGATGAGCACCACACTGATTCGCGGCGGACGTATCGTTGATCCCAGTCAAAACATTGACCGGGTCGGCAATCTGTTTTTGCGCAACGACCGCATCGAAGGGATCGACACCGGAGCGGCCGTTGCTGATCACGTCATCGACGCGGCGGGAATGATCGTCTGCCCGGGACTGATCGACCTGCACGTTTCGCTGCGCGAACCGGGGGACGAGAAGGACGAGACGATCGAATCGGGGACGGCGGCGGCGCTCGCGGGGGGGATGACTTCGGTCGCGTGCATGCCGGATACGTCGCCGGTCGTCGATAACCGCGCGGCGGCGGAGTTCGTCCAACTGCAATGCGCGCGAGCAGGTCACTGCAACGTCTTCCCGCTCGGAGCCGTCACCAAGAATCACGACGGACAGGAACTCGCCGAGATCGGGCAGCTTGTCGAAGGTGGTGCGGTCGGCTTCACGGATGCCAAAAGCCCGGTCGCGAATGCCGAGATCATGCGGCGGGCGCTTGAATACACCCGCATGTTCGGCCGGCCGATCTTCAATCATCCGCAGGTGCCGGAGCTCGCTGCCAAGGGGATCATGCACGAGGGCTATTACTCGATGCAGTTGGGCCTGCGCGGCATCCCGGCCGGTGCCGAGGTCATCATGGTCGCTCGCGACATCGCGCTGGCGGAGATGACCGGCGGGCACATTCACCTGATGACCCTCTCGACCGCCGGGGCCGTCGATCAAATTCGTCGAGCGAAGGCCAAGGGGCTGCGAGTCACCTGCGAAGTCACTCCCCATCACCTCGCTCTGACCGACGCCAGCCTGAGCAACTACGAAACGAACTTCAAAGTCGATCCGCCGCTGCGATCCAAAGAGCACATCGACGCGCTGATCGAAGGTCTGCGAGACGGGACGATCGACGTCATCAGCTCGGACCATCAGCCGTTCGCCGAAGAGAAGAAGCAGAACGAATTGGACAGTTCACCCGCCGGAGTTGTCGGACTCGAAACGCTGCTGCCGATCTGCATCAAGACGCTGATCGAATCGGGACACCTCACTTGGTCGAAGCTGATCGCCAAGCTGACGATCAACCCGGCGACGATCCTCGGCATCCAAAAAGGGACGCTGAAGTCTGGTCACGATGCTGACGTCACGATCATCGACCCGACCATCGCCTGGCGGATCGACCCCACCAAGTTCAAATCGAAGGGCCGCAACACCCCCTTCGCCGGCTGGGAAGTCAAAGGCCGAGCACACACAGTCATCGTCGACGGCAAAGTTCGGCATCGCGTCTAATTTGGAGTGCGGCGAGTCATCGCCGCTTTCCCTTTGCGGCGCAGCCGCTTTCATTTCGTCGAATCGCTCGAATGACGATGCCATCCAAGGCGGCTCCGCCGCGAAGTCAAAGCGGCGTTGACTCGCCGCACTCCAAAGGGGAACACGATGACTCGCTTTCGATTGGTAGTTTTGATCGCCTTGCTGACATTGCCGCGCGGCATTTCGGCTTTTGCTGAGCCGCTCGTTTTTCGCGGCGCTCGCATCCACCCGGTTGCCGGGCCGGTGATCGAGAACGGTACGCTCGTCGTCAACGCCGGCCGCATCGTCGATGTTGGACCGAGCGACAAGGTGACCGCGCCGGCCGGAGCAAAAGTCCTCGACGTTACCGGCAAGGTCATCATTCCGGGGTTGGTCGATAGCCACTCGCACCTAGGCGTGTACTCGCGGCCGGCGGTGAAGGCGAACTCGGACGGCAACGAGACGACCGATCCGATCACCAGCATTGTCCGAGCACTCGATTCGCTGAACCCGTTCGATCCGGGCATCCGCATGGCCAACGCTGGCGGCATCACGACGGCCAACATCATGCCCGGCAGCGCGAACGTGATCGGCGGGCAGACGATCTACGTCAAGTTGCGCGGCTACTCGCCCGAGCAAATGTGGTTCGAGTCTCCGCATGTGCTCGGCGGCCTGAAGATGGCCAACGGCGAGAATCCGAAACGAGCACACGGCGGCAAAGGAAAAGCTCCGTCCACCCGCATGAAAGTCGCCGCGCTGCAACGAGCCGAACTCATCAAGGCTCAAGAGTACCTCGCCAAGTGGCAGCGCTATCGGGAGAAGACCGCCGCGCCGAACGTGCGAAAGGACGAACCGCCGATGCCGCCCGAACGGAACATCGCGCTCGAACCGCTTGTGGACGTGCTGCTCAAGAAACGGACGGTCCACTTTCACACGCACCGAGCGGACGACATCCTCACGGTCCTCCGGCTGAAACAAGAGTTCGGCTTCGACCTCGTCATCCAGCACGGGACCGAGGCGTACAAAGTGCTCGACGAGATCGCGAAGGCGGGCGTGCCCGTCTCGCTGACGATTCCCGACAGTCCGGGGGGCAAGGCGGAAGTCGTCGGCTTCATCGAAGAGTGTGCGGCCGAGATGACGAAGGCCGGCATCAAGGTCCACGTCAACACCGACGACCCCGTCACGGAGAGCCGCTTCCTGCTCCGAACGGCTGCGATCACGGTGCGTGGCGGACTCTCGCCCGACGAAGCGTTGAAGACGATCACGCTCAATCCCGCTCAAGCATTGAAGCTCGACGAGCGAGTCGGCTCGCTCGAAAAGGGGAAGGATGCCGACTTCGTGATCCTCAGCGGCGAACCGTTCTCGGCCTACACGCGAGTGCTCGAAACGTTTATCGACGGCAAGCGAGTCTTCGCGCTGGACAGCGAGAACGACCGTAGCTTTCAAACCGGTGGCTTCGCGTCGCTCAACAAGTCACGTCTGCCGGAGTCCAAGCCGCTGACGCCGATGCCTTCCGCAACAAAGGCTCCCGCTCAGCCAGGCCTGACGAAACCCGCGACGGCCGACAGTACGGAATTCATCGTGCTCGGTCATCGAGTTCACACAGTTGCAAACGGCACGATCAGCGACGGAGCCGTGCATGTGAAGGAGGGGAAGATCGTCTTCGTGGGCAA
>JBJXEX010000442.1:0-41183 GCA_046156195.1 Planctomycetaceae bacterium
CTTTGTCAGCCCGGCTCATCGAATTAACAAGAAACTGTTTCATCAACATTGGCTTCACAATCTCTACTTGTCCGCCTCAATGCGCGGCTTTCACACCGCTACCTAGATTCCGTTAGAGTCAGGAAATTCGTGATCAGCGCGGCCAGCGATTGGTGACGTCGATCGAGATACTCTCGCCGGGAAATAAACGGAGCCAACGGAGTGAGTACTTGAAGAAACGAAATCGACTCCTCAAGTCCGACGCCAATCTGGTGGAACTCGACTTATTGATCGGAGGGAAGCGGTTGCCGATGCGGGAGCCGCTGCCGCCGGGACATTATTTTGCATTCGTGGGCCGATCGAAGACTCGGCCGCTGACGGACATTGGGCCGCTGACTCTGCATGATTCGCTTCCCACGATTCCCATCCCGTTGCGCGGTGATGATCCCGATGTCATTCTCGATCTTCAGCAAATCTTCACTGCCGTGTACGACCACACGCACTACGACGAGATTCTGGATTACTCGGTGCCTCCCGAAGTGAAGCTTGCGCCCGAGGATGCCGAATGGGTTCGCAAACAGACTCAACGACCTCAGAAACCCTCGCGTCGAGCCACCACATGATTCCGGCCTTCCAACCGAACTGCACGAGTCGGCGTGACGCTCTGCGTCGCTGCGGCACCGGACTGGGAATGCTCGGCCTGGCCAGCTTGCTGGGCGAATGCGCTCAGGCCGAGGCGATCACACCGCTGGCTCCCAAGCGTTCGCATTTCAATGGTCGGGCGAAGCATATCGTACACCTCTTTATGAATGGTGGCCCGTCGCACGTCGATACGTTCGATCCAAAAACGAAGCTCTCCGAATGGCATGGCAAGCCGCTGCCCGCAGGCAACCTGCGAACCGAACGAAAGACCGGCGCAGCCATGCGGTCGCCGTTTGAGTTTCGACGCTACGGAAAGTCGGGGATCGAGGTCAGCGATCTCTTCTGGCAGACGGCACTCAACCACATCGACGACATCGCGGTCATTCGTTCGATGCAGGCCGAGGTGCCCAATCACGAGCCGTCGCTGATGCTGATGAACTGCGGCGACGGCCGACTCCCTCGACCGAGCTTCGGGTCGTGGGTCACTTACGGACTCGGCTCCGAGAATCAGAATCTGCCCGGCTTCATCGTGATGTGTCCGGGCGGGTATCCGATTGTCTCGACTCAGAATTGGCGCTCGGCGTTCCTCCCCGGAGCCTTTCAAGGGACTTACCTCGACACGCAGCACACCGAGGTCACGAAGCTGCTCGCCAACATTCGGAACTCGCGACTGTCGCTCGACGAGCAGCGACGGCAGCTCGACTTCGTGCGGAAGCTCAACGAGCAACACCAAGCCGAGCGGCCGGAAGATGCCGCGCTGGAGTCACGCATCCAATCGTTTGAGCTGGCGTTTCGGATGCAGACGGAAGCGGCCGACGTGTTCGACATCTCGAAAGAGCCGGAAGCGATTCGGTTGATGTACGGAGCGGGGACTCACGGCCGGCAGTTGCTGATTGCTCGGCGGCTGATCGAACGGGGCGTGCGGTTCGTCCAAATCTGGAGCGGTGCCGGTCAGCCGTGGGACAACCACGACGGTTTAGAGGCTCAGCACAAGAAGCTCGCCAACGATTGGGACGGCCCGATCTCCGCGTTCATGACAGACCTGAAGCAGCGCGGCTTGTTCGACGAAACGCTGATCCAATGGGGCGGCGAGTTCGGTCGCACTCCGGTCGCGGAACTGCCGGCGCTGAACGGTCGCGATCACAACCATTACGGCTTCACCTGCTGGCTGGCCGGCGGCGGAGTGCGCGGCGGACAAGTTTACGGAGCAACCGATGAGTTCGGTTTCCAAGCGATCGAGAAGCCGGTCCTCGTGCATGATCTGCACGCGACGATGCTGCACCTGATGGGCTTCGACCACGAACGTCTGACGTACCGCTACGCTGGCCGCGATTTTCGTTTGACCGACGTGCATGGCCGCGTGATCGACGAGTTGATCGCGTAGTGCAGGCGGCTCGCCTGCAAATGTCGCCAGAGGCGACTCGGCTCTCAGGCGAGCCGCCTGAGCTACGGCTTGAGCACGTTGTCGATGGCCTTGTCTAGTTCATCGGCGATGTTCACCTCGAACGGTTCGTCAGGGACGTTGGCGGCATCGGCTTTCTCTTGGGCCTTGTCGAGAAACGCCTCCAGCTCGGCATCAGTGAGTCGCTCTTTGAGTTTCTCGCTGCCGTCCGCCTGTCGTTCCGTCAGGAGTTTCATCACCTCATTCACATCACTGTCGGCGATGCTCTTCTCGAAGGCTCCGCGAGCGAAGCGTTGTAGCGTGCGCCGGCCGGCTTCTTGGTCGTCGCTGCTCAGACCGGACGGCTTGATGTACTTCTCGTCCGCCATCATGAGGAGGCTGATCGGCAGAAGCGGACTCTTCGCGATCTCCTCAATCACCTTGCCGAGTTGCTCCTGGCTGACCTTACCGTCCTTGAAGTCATCGGCGAGCTGATTGATCCGTTTGAGCACCCGCGCTTTGTCCTCGGCAGCGAGCGTTGACTGAGCGACTACATCGGCCGCGATCTTCTTGGTGAAGTCGGCCGTCAAGGCTTTCCAATTCATCGCGACCCAGATACCGATCGCGACGGCCACCAACAGCAAGGCCCCTGCCGCACAACCGCACCCCACCGCGAAATTGCGGCAGCCGCTCGCCGGCGGTGCCGACGAATCGCCAGAACGCAGCGTGTCGAGCGTGTCGTGGTCGCGAACATCGAGTGTGTTGGTCACGGGCATGAGTGAACCTGTCGGTGAGAATGACTCGTCTGATTTTTCGCCCGCTGTTTTGGCGAAGGGATGAGTTGGCGAAAAATGTGGGGCGGAAAATGAAGCGGTCAAATCAACTCTCGGATCGGCAGCCCTTCATCGAGCAGGTGTTGCGGGCGGCCTTGTGGATCGGTGAGCGCGGTGCGGTGCGGGTCGATGCCGAGGTTGTGATAGATCGTGGCGAAGACTTCTTTGTAGTGGACCGGCCGAGCGATCGCCGTGCTGGCGGTGCGATCGGTCTCGCCGAGGGCGACTCCGCCGCGCAGGCCGCCGCCAGCGAGGATCGCGGGGCCGACTTGCGGCCAGTGATGACGACCGCCGCTCTTCGGATCGACGCGCGGTGTGCGGCCGAACTCGCCCCAAGCGACGATCGTCACGTCGTCCAGTTGGCCGCGTTGCTCAAGGTCGCTGATCAGCGTCGATAAGCCATGATCGACGATCGGCAGCAAATGTCGCAGTCTTGGAAAATTGTCCGAGTGCGTGTCGAAGTCGCTGATCGACAGGCTGACGCAGCGAACTCCCGCGTCGATCAACCGCCGCGCGAGCAGAAACTTGCGAGTCGATTCCGGTCCCTCGGACGTGAGGTTCGGACGGCCAGAAGTTGCTCGCAGCGTGTAGTGATCGAGGACTCGCGGGTCTTCCTTGCCGAAGTCGAGCGCGTCGGCGAATCGCCCCGACGTCAGGATGCCGACCGCTTGCTGAGTGAAGCGGTCCATCGCGGTCATCATGCCGGCGGCATCGACCTCGCGGCGGAACGTATCGAACTGAGCCAGCAGCGTCGTCCGGTCACTCAGTCGATCCACGTCGATCGCACCGTCGAGCTTCAAGCTGACTGAGTGATTCGCTCCCAACCGAGCCAGCTCGTTTTTCATGCCCGGTTCGAGTTCTCGCGCGAACATCTGCGAGATGTCGGGCCGAAACGGTTGGAAAGCCGGGCCGAGGAATCCCGGCCGAGCACTGTTCCGCACCAACGCGCGGCCCTGCATCAAATCAACAAACGACGGAGCGGCATCCGAAGTCGAACCATGCAGTTTCGAGACGACCGACCCCAACGCCGGCCGGCCACCGAGCGACTGCAATTCCTTGGCAACAAATCCCGACTGACATTGAAACGCGTCGTGAGCGCCCGCCGATCCGACGAGTGACCTCACGAACGCGACTCGATTCGCAATGCTCGCCAGCTTCGGCAGTAGCTCGCAAATCTGGATGCCGGGAACGGCCGTCGCGATCGGCACGAACTCGCCCCGAATCTCGACGGGTGCCTGCGGTTTCAAATCGATCAGGTCGAGCTGCGGCGGACCACCATCGAGATGGACAAATATTATGGCCTTCGAGGAGGCCCGAACTCCGGCGGCATCCTCGGCTCGCAGCATTTGAGCGAGCGAGGCGACCGCTCCACCGAAGACACTGGCTTGCAGGAAGGCTCGGCGGCCGAGGTCGTGTGGAATGTCCGAAGTTGTTTGCGAAGTCATGAGCGAGATCCTTGGCGGCAGATCTGAATCGACGAAAGCGTGGCAGACTCTATCGGCGTAAATAGTGTCCGTCACGCGGGACTTGGCGGGCAGTCCGTAGTGCAGGCGGCTCGCCTGCAACTGCGTCGCCAGAGGCAACGTGACTCAGGCGGGCCGCCTGAGCTACGAGTTCGAGGATTGCCAATCGAAATTTGCCTCATCGCCGTCAGACGGGTATGGTGAGGTTGCGTCGGTTGTCACCATCACCTCTGCGGAGACTGCAAAATGCAGTTGGAAATTTTTGACGAAACTGTGCGGACCTTCAAACGCCGAAGGCCATTTCGCCCATTCACCATCGCGTTGGTCAATGGCGACCGAGTCGAAGTGGATCACGCCGATGCCATCGTTGTTCGGGACGGCGTGGGCTTGTATGCCGGCCCTGGAGGCATTCCTGTGGTCTTCGACTATGAAGGCGTGAGCCAAATCATCGGCGATCTGATGGAGCCATCGAGAGGTTAGCGATGTCTGCGTCGCCAGAGGCGACGCGACTCAGGCGGGCCGCCTGAGCTACGCGGGCGTGTCGGCCAAATCAGACCTGCCACATGACGTGTTCGCAGTCGGGCGGAGGGACGGTCAGTTCGATGGTTGTTTCGCGGGGGACGCGGTCGGTGCTGTGGCCGTTTGCGAAGACCTCGACGAAGAACTTGAGCACGCTGCCTGCTTGAACGCCGAGCGCGGACATGGCGACACCGAGTTCGAAAATTAAACCTCGTTCCCACGCTCTGTGTGGGAACGAGGTCGTTCAGACTTTCGTATTCCGATCATTGACCAAGCTCTGTGTCCTGACGCAGATGCGTATCCAATTGCAAATTGCAACCAAGAGTCGAAGCCCGTAGGCACATGCGGCAAATCGCCGATGTTATGCCACGACATCCTTGGCGCAATCCGCTAGGGCATCGTGTGGGATAGAACAGAATCGCTTGACCGCCAGAACAAACGCCCTGTTTGTGATGCCTCCGGCGATGGGAATGTCCCAAGTGAATCGCAAAACGCCATTACTCCCCACCACTGCTCTGACGATGATGTATTCGGCGTTGATCCGGTTGGTGGCCTGAAGCCGCTGTAACTCGGAAGTGGCCTGCTCAAATCGAAAAAGCGCCATCAACTGCACCCTGTCTTTGCGCGTGAGATTCGGCATCACAATACAGTTGACATTGTTTTCTTTGACATTGAGGTCTCCATCGCTGTCGTAAGTCGTCTCCATAAACGCCGCGTCCAAAATGGACTTGAGAAGCTCCTTGGAGAGATTGTCTGTTGTTAAGAGGTCGTCTGGCATTTTTTGCCTTTCTCAAAATCGTGTTGTTCTGGAGTTACCTGTTGTTATCGCGAATGGTTGGACGCCCAACAGTTGAATGTGCCGCGTACGACCTTTGGCGACAGAGACGCTTCACACAGCGACTGTGTAGGAGTGAAACTATCGTTCAGAAAATGATTTGCCAAGTCGGTGGTGAGAAGCAGGCGGTCAGACGGATTTGGTTGCGGCCGATTGCAACCTTGTTCAACACACAGCGAATCTTTCACAGGCTCGGAGCGTTGGAACGGGAATGTTGCCGTCTTAACGATTCACTCGACCAAACCGCGACCAAGGAGCCACGATGAGCCACGCTCGGCCGACGATCCATTCGGCGGGGATCGGGCCGTCATACCGGCTGTCTTCGGAGTCCTTCGAGTCATCGCCGAGCACGCAGTAACCGCGCTGACAATCGACCGCGCCCTCTTCAAAGAGTCTACCGATGGGGATGTAACGCAGGTGACTGAGTGATGCCGGTCGCTCGACGAGTTGGCCGTTGATGACCAACTCCCCTTGGCGGCGCATCTGCACTTGCTCGCCGGGCAGACCGACGACGCGCTTCATCACGATCGTGCCGTCGGTGCGGCGAAAGGCGACGACTTCCCAGCGGCGCGGGGAGCGAAATCGGTATGTGACCAATTCCGTCAACACGCGGTCTCCGTCGGCCCAACTCTTCCCTTGCAGAGTCGGTGCCATCGACGGTGAGACGATGACGGACGACATCAGCGTGAAGTGAAACATGACCCACGTCACGCCGATCACGGCGAAGGCACGTTCGACCTGCCGCAGCCACCAGCGCCAACCGCGACGGCGCGAAGTGACGCTGGGGGGCTGTGAAGAAATTGGTGAGCGGGGTGGCGTCATGGTGTGACACTCTCGTTGGAGGAATCCGCCGGTTGTGTCGCTTCAAACTGAGCGATCGCTGCGGAGACCTCTTGCTGACGTTGTTCACGCATGAGCCGAGCGGATCGAGTCGCCCCCACGCACGGCGTCATGTAAGCACCGACCAGGAACATGCCCACTCCGCCCGCCAAGGCTGTCAGTCCTCCCGCAACCAGCTTGTCGCGCGTGTCTTCATCGCGCAACAGCGAAACAGGTTCTCCGTTCGGATCGGGAACGTCATCGGGCGGCGTTGGTCGCACACCTTGCAAGAAATCGGGAAACGATTCAGACATGGCACACCTCCACGGGGTTTCAAAGTAAGTAAGAAAACAAAGGACAATCCGGTTTGATCTTGCCGCGCCTGGCTGGGAATCGTCGACAGGAAGATTTGGGACTCGACCGTGTTCACAAGTTGTTCCGCAAGACTTTGTTCCACTTCGCGTTCTTTGCGACCTTCTGTTCAAAACACAGTTTCGAACAGAAGGTCGCAAAGAACGCGAAGTGAATTCGAGGAACACTGCGGCTCGCCTCCTAAGCCGACACGAGCACCCGCGACTCGGTCGGACAAGGGTTCAGAACGCGCGCGGTCTCGCGGAAGCAGAGCGTTTCCAACCAACACAACAAACCGTCCGGCTTAGTGGCGTCGCCGGTGCGAATGAAGTTACTGCATCGGCACGACGTGCCACACAGCGACTCCAACGCGCACCGCGAGCAAGCCGGGGCCGAGCGATCTGCTGCCGGAGTCGTTGAGCAGAAGTCATCGCCCGCCAGCGCGTGACCGGGCAAGCGCAGCGGATGATCGGCTCGGTCTTCGCCGATGAGCCGCTCGCACGGATAAAGGAAACCGGCTGGCGAGACCGCGATCTGGCCGTGTCCGAAATGACAGCGAGCGGTCGGCGACATCGGCACTCGCGCCAGCAATGCGGTCTTCTCATCGAACCAACTGATGCTCAAGTCCGGCCACGAGCGCCGCCAAAGATCAGCACCGTCTGAGACCGCTTGTTGAAGTTGTGCTGCATCGTCCTGAGTCCATTCGGTCCACAAATCGAGCGACGGAGTGATCTGCCGGACGCCGCGTGCTCGCAAGAATTCGATTCCCTCGACCAACGTCCGCAGGTTGTCGGGGCGAACGACCATGACGACATTCAAATCGCGTCCCTCGGACAGCAGTCGATCAAGCGTCGCCAGCACCGCGGCCGAACTACCGTGTCCCTCGGCCGAGTGCCGATGCCGATCGTGAACGTGAGGCAGTCCGTCATGGCTGATGCTCAAATGCAGTTCGGACAGCGACATCACTCGCCACGCGGCCGAGTCAACGATGGTTCCATTCGTCGTGAGATTGAGCCGCAGGTCCACTCGCTCGTAGTGCCCCCATTCATGGGGGCGAGTGCAGTGCTCGACCCCATGAATGGGGTCACTACAAGCGCTGCGCTCGCCCCCATGAATGGGGGCACTACGAGCGCTGCGCTGAGCTGCACATTGTTCGCGAGCCTGTTCAACCCATTCGAGGATCGAAGCCGCTTCGAGCAACGGTTCGCCGCCGAAGAATCCCAACTCCAACTGACCGCCGGGAGCCGTTGACTGCACCGCGCGTCGAATGGCAGCGGTCGCGATCTCCGTGGTCATCGGCCGGCGAAACTTCGCGCCGGTGTAGCAATAGGTGCAACGCAGGTTGCAGGCATGATTCACCATCAGGGTCAGCGAGAAGGTTGGAAACATGACGGACGCGTCCATGACTGGGGTCAGGCACTTCGGAATTTCGGAATTGGCTGGGGCCAATTTCGAATTTCCGAAGCGCCAGACCCCTGAGCGGTATATCTCATGCGTACTTCGCGATCTTCGGTTCCGGGATCTCGGCGATCAGTCGTTGGACGACCGTCTCACTGGTGACGCCTTCGGCTTGAGCTTGGAAGTTGGTGGAGACTCGATGTCGCAGGACGGGGACCGCGACTTTGCGAACGTCGTCAATGCTGATGGCCGGTCGGCCGTCCATCGCGGCGAGGGCTTTCGCCCCGGCGATCAAGAATTGACCGGCGCGTGGACCGGCTCCCCAACTGACGAGGTCTTGAATGAACTTGGGAGCGGACGCATCTTTGGGCCGAGTCGCTCGAACCAACCGTGCGACGTAGTTGATCGTCAGCGGCGCGGCTTCGATCGTGTTGATTTGCTTTTGCAGATACACGATCGCGTCGGCCGAGAGAACTTTGCGAACGTCCGGTTTCTCCATCGACGAACTCGCAGACAAGATGCTCTCTTCGTGTTCGAGGTCCGGGTAATCGACGATGACGTTGAACATGAAGCGATCGAGTTGGGCTTCGGGGAGCGGGTACGTTCCTTCTTGCTCGATCGGATTCTGCGTAGCGATGACGAGGAACGGTTCGGGTAGCTTGTAGGTTTCCTGACCGACGGTGACTTCGCGTTCCTGCATGGCTTGGAGCAGCGCGGCCTGCGTCTTCGGTGGCGTGCGGTTGATTTCGTCGGCGAGCAAGATGTTCGTGAAGACCGGTCCTTTCACGAAGCGAAACTCGCGGCGGCCGGCTTCGTTCTCATCCAGCACGTTGGTTCCGGTGATGTCCGAGGGCATGAGGTCCGGCGTGAATTGAATCCGTTTGAATTGCACGTCGAGGATGTTGGCGATCGTGCTGACGATCAACGTCTTGGCGAGTCCCGGCACGCCCACCAGTAAGCAGTGTCCGCCGGTGAAGACGGCCGCGAGGATTTGTTCGATGACCGCGTCTTGGCCAATGATGACTTTGTGCAGTTCGGTGGTCATCAGCTCGCGGCGGCGGCGGAATTTTTCGAGGAACTCATCGAAGTCACGTTTCTCGGCCAAGGGAAGCTCCGTTTCGGTCGCAGGCGGATTGAGGTGGTCGGGTTCGGAGGCGGATTGTAAAAGGCGGGCGACACAGAGAGTATCGAAGCTGCGAAACTGGACCCCGGACGCGTCAACATCATTCTGCCCAACCGTCATTCTGCTGAAACTCGGACAGCAGAATGATGGGTGGGCAGAATGATGTGAGGCCGGAAACAAAGACAGTGATCGATCTCGCTTGGGAAGTTCATTGGTCACAGTCCGTTTTGTTTGTCTTCATCTGTGGGGCGGCCTTGTCATCCGTGGGATCAACATTAGGAAATGCCATGCAGCGAATTCTCGGTCGAATCATTGGGTGGACGGCGGCCGTGCTGCTGGTGGTCGTGGTACACGACCACGTTCGCGCGGCGGATGAACTCAAGCCGGAGACGGTGCTCAAGTCGATCGAGAAAGGAAAGCAGTATTTGATTTCGCAGCAGAACGCGGATGGTTCATTTCAGAGTCAGATCGGCGGAATTTATCCGACGGGACCGACGGCACTGGCGACGTTGGCTCTGTTGAATGTCGGCATGACTCCGCAAGACCCGCCGGTTCAAAAGGCGTTGGAGTTTCTGCGAGCGCAGCGTCCGCCGACCAAGACTTACGAGGCGGGTCTGCAACTGATGGTCTTCGCCGCCGCGAAGGATGGTCATGGCGACCGCGCGAGAATGGCGACCATCGTCGCGGCCTTGGAAGCCGCTCAGGACAGCACCAGCGCGATGCGCGGTGGATGGCACTACGACGTGCGGCCCAACACGGTCTCGTTCGATCACAGCAACGCGCAGTACGCGGTGCTCGGACTGCGCGAGGCGGCCTTCGCGGGGATTCCCACCAGTCGAAAGTCTTGGGAACTGACGCGCGAGCATTGGACCAAGTCCCAAGAACCGGACGGCGGCTGGAGCTACACGGCGGGAGGTGGCGGTTCCTCCGGCAGCATGTCGGTGGCCGGGATCGCCTCGCTGGTGATGGCCGACTCAATGTTGCCGGACGATTCCGATGTCGGCCAGGACGGCTTCCCGGATTGCTGCCGCGAAGAGGTTCGCAACGAAGCGCTCGAACGGGGATTGAATTGGTTGCGTGGACGATTCGCGGTGGGGCACAACATCGGAGACGCTTCGATTGGCGGCGTGCTGTATTACCTCTATGGGCTAGAGCGAGCCGGACGGCTCAGCGGTTTGCGGTTCATGGGCAATCACGATTGGTTCCGCGAAGGGGCCAAGTTTTTGATCAACGGTCAAGGGGGCAACGGCAACTGGTCGCGTGCTGAAGGGGCGGGGGACGGTGATGCGGTCGTCGGAACCAGTTTCGCCCTGTTGTTCCTCTCGAAGGGAATGGCTCCGGTGCTGATCAACAAGTTGAAGTTCGGACCTCCAGCCGCAATCAATGCGAAAGGGGCCGCTGTCGAGGATTGGAATCGGCATCGTCACGACGTTCACAACTTGACCGACCTGATCAGCGGTAAAGAGAAGTGGCCCAAGCTGGTGACGTGGCAGGTCGTGGAAATGGACAAGGCCGTGAAGGGGGGCGGCGTGGCCGATCTCATGCAGGCTCCGGTGCTGTTCATGTCCGGCCGCGACAAGCCGGTGTTGACCGACCCCGAAGTCAAATTGCTGCGCGAGTACATTGATGCTGGCGGGTTCATTTTTGCCGTCAACAATTGCAACGGAACCGGCTTCGATGAGGGCTTTCGCGAACTCATCAAGCAGATGTATCCCGACGGCGAGGCCGAGTTGAAGAAGCTCGCGCCGGAGCATCCGATCTTTCGCAGCGAGTACTTGCTGTCGGACGCGAAGGTCGATCTGTGGGGCGTGGACTTCGGGTGTCGCACGGCGATTGTCTATTCGCCCGACGACATCGGTTGCGGCTGGAACAAGTGGTGCGTCTCCGATCCGCCGAAGCGGTCGCCGGAGTTGAAAGGGATGATCTCGAAGTCCACGCGGATCGGCATCAACGTGATTGCCTACGCGACGGGGCGCGAGCCGCCCAACAAGCTCGATCAAGGCAAACTGGCCGAGCAAGCGGCGCTGCGGGATCGGATCGAAGCGGGCCTGTTGCAGATCGCGCAGTTGAAGCACACCGGGGGTTGGGACACCGCGCCACACGCGTTGCGGAACATGCTCGTCGCGCTGAACGAAACGGCGGGACTCGCCGCCTCGACCAAGACGCGCGAGTTGGCCGCGTCGGACGCGAACCTCTTCAATTATCCGATCGCCTACATGCACGGTCGTCATGCGTTCGATTGGACTCGTGCCGAACGCGAACGCTTGAAGCAGTACCTGGCGAATGGCGGTGTGCTGTTTGCCGACTCTTGTTGCAGCGCGACTCTGTTCGACAAGAGCTTCCGCAAGGCGATCGAAGGCTTGTTCCCCGATCAGCCGCTGACGCGGATTCCCATCACGCACGAGATCTTCTCGGAGAAGGTGGGCAACAACGTGCGCCAAGTTCACCGTCGTGGAGCAGATCAAACCTCCGGTCTGGGAGTCATCCGCAATAACTCCACGCCGGGTGAGCCGCACTTGGAAGGGATTGAGATCAACGGCCGCTATGTCGTGATCTACAGCAAGTACGACCTCAGTTGTGCGTTGGAACGCCAAGCGGCGATTGCCTGCGAAGGCTACGTCGCGGCGGACGCCACCAAGCTGGCGGTCAACATCATCCTGTACTCGCTGCTGCAAGACCTGAAGTGACGCCCCATCGACCTCGCGTCACTGCGATCGCCCCCATCGACCTTACGTCATTGGTATCTACACAACTCGAAAACGTCGGCAATGACGACACCTCTGCGCTCTTTACTTCTCTGCGGTAAAAGTGATGGCAATGACTCATTTACCGCAGCGGCGCACACGGATGGCATCACACACGGATGACGGTCACGTTTTCATGGGTCTCGCAAAACTGTGTCGAGACCAATGACCTCGCGTCGCTGGAGCGCTAGGTCGCGTAACCACAAGTCGTTGAGTGACCCCATCCGATTTGTGCGGACGGGGCCTAAGAACAAATCAGCCCGACAGCTTTGCCAGCCCAACATCTCTCGCTCCATCCAGGCGAGCTGGATGGGGGCGGAGAAGTCAGTCAGCGATCAGATCAGCAGTTTGTGGATATCGAAGATGAAGAACTCGTTGATCTCGTCTGTGCTGCCGTTGATGGTGTCATCTCCACCTTGACCGGCGAGGGTGTCTTTGTCACTGCCCCCGTCGATGCGGTCGTTGCCGGCACCGCCGATGATCAGATCCTTGCCACCGTTGCCACTCAGAGCGTCGTCGCCGTCGTCACCCAGCAGGGTGTCGTTGCCGGCGTCGCCGTTCATCTGGTCATTGCCAGCCGAACCTGAGAGGAGATCGTTGCCGGTGCCGCCGTTGACGGTGTCGTGGCCTTCGCCGCCCAGCAGGGTGTCGTCGTCGGCACCGCCGTCCATCAAGTCTTGGCCGCTGCTGCCCGTGATGCGGTCGCGGCCCGCTTCGCCGAACAAGCGATCGTCACCCACGCCACCGTCGATCATGTCGTTGCCGGCTTCACCGCGAACGGTGTCGTTGCCGCCGCCCGCGTTGACGGTGTCGTTGCCGAGTCCGCCGTAAATCTGATCGTAGCCGGCACCGCCAGTCAGGACGTCGTTGCCGGCGTTCCCCACCAGTCGGCTGTCTCTGGTGCCAGAGGTCAGGATGTCTTTGCCCGAACCACCGGTCAGCGTTGTGGAGCCGGTGAAGCCAGCCGCGTTGATGATCGTGCCTGCCGTCGAATGGCCTGTCAGGTCGAGAGCCTCGATGGAACCCAACACATCCTGGCTGTTGTTATCCGTGAGCAGCGTGTTCGTCGCGGTGATCGTCGGAGCGCCGAGGGCCTTGGTGAACTTGTAGCGCACCGTATCCGTGCCCGCGTCGCCCAGCAGCATGTCGTTCAAGCCGGTGCCGATGAGCGTGTCGTTGCCCGCTCCGCCGTGCAGAGTGACTCCTGCGAGTGTGAAGGCGGACGCATCGATCAGATTGTTTCCGGCGTTGCCGAAGATCTCGGCGCACTCGATGCTGACCAGCGTGTTGTTGCCGATGCTGACCAGAGTGGTGTTGGTCAGGACCGCGTTGCCGGTGATGACTTCGGTGACGCAATCGGTTCCCAATCCACCGTTGAGCGTATTGGTTCCGGTTCCGCCAGAGAGCGTGTCGTTGCCGGCGGCCGCGTTGAGCGAATCGGTTCCATCGCCACCGCTGAGCAGGTCGTTGAACGCCGAGCCGATGAGCGTGTCGTTGCCGGTTCCGCCATTGAGCGTCAGGCCGGGCATCGAGTTGCCACCCTGAGCCGGACCCACGATCGCACCGGTGCCATCGAGCGTATCGTTGCCGCTTTGGCCATCGGCGAAGTTAGTGCCGGTCAATCGGCCGCCGACAAACGTGAAGCGGTCGTTGCCCGAATCACCCAGCAGAGTGAAGGGGCTGGCGGCCGTGACGGTGAAGATGTCCATCGCGCCGTTGCCTTGCAGCGTGGCGAAGCCATCGAAGTCCAGGATGTTCGACCCATCGGTGTAGGTCGGCGTGCCATCGAGCAACCAAGTGCTGTTGACGCCCACGCCGAGCAAGCGGCCACCGTTGCCGGTGATGGCGTCGATGCCGGAGAAGCCGCCGGTGATCTGAGCCTCGCCGCCGTTGAATCCATCGCCCGTCGAGCCGAACAGCGTCACATCGTCGATCTGAGTCCCTTGCAGTTCGTCAGCCCCTGTCTCGCCGACGATCACGCCATTGAGCGGAGCGTCGATGTCAAACACATCGTCGTTGTCGCCACCGAACAGATTGAAGGTGCTTGTCGCCGCGCCGCTGGTGTGGAACGTATCCACGCCCGAACCACCTTGCAGATTGTCGAAGCCCGCGAAGTCCAGCGTGAAGGTTCCATCGGAGTAGGTCGGCGAGCCATCCAGTTCCCAGGTGCTGTCCACATCTTCGCCGACCAGCGTGCCGCCGTTGCCGATGATCGAGTCGATTCCCAGGAAACCTCCCGAGATGTCGTCTTCGGTGCCACCGAAGCCAGCCGCGGCAGCCGGTGCCACCAGCACGACTTGGTCGATCAACGTGCCTTGCAGCGTGTCGTCGTCTCCTTCGCCGTTGATCAAGCCGGTCAGCGGAGCGTTCACGACGAAGTTGTCGTCGCCGGCACCGCCGTTGAGGTCGAAGGTGTTGGCCTCATCGACCGTGAACGTGTCCTGATCCGAGCCACCTTGCAGAAGCGCGAAACCGGCGAAGGTCAAAGTGGCCGTGCCATCCGAGTAACTGGGAGTCGCGTTCAGAGTCCAGGTGCTGATCTCGTCGCGACCAGTCAGGATGCCGGCATTGCTGATCAGATTGTCGATGCCGGTGAAGTCATCCGCACCCGAGGTGATGCCATCGGCTTCGCCCGTGAAGCCATCCGCGTCCGAGTTCGTGAGTGTCGCATTGACGACTGCATCGCCCCGCAGGGTGTCGGTGCCGCCTTGGCCATTCACGCTGCCGGTCAGAGTGATCCCGGTTGCGATCTCGAACGCATCGTCGCCGCCGCCGCCGTTCAGAACGATTGTGGTGTCGGCCGTCACGTTGAACGTGTCGGCTCCCGATCCACCTTGCAGCGTGTCGAAGTTCGAGAACGTGAGCGTGTCGTTGCCGTCGGTGTAGGTCTGCGCGGCGTCGAGGTTCCAAGTCCGATCCGCGTTCTCACCGGTCAGGACGCCGGTCGTGCCGCCGGTCTCTCCGATCAGAACATTGATGCCGGACGCTCCGCCAACGATGCTCGTGACTGGGTTCAGAGTGGCTCCCGCTGAATTCAGGTCAGTGATTGTCGCACTGGCTCCCACCACCAGGCCCAAGTTCAACGTGTCGTCACCCTGCAAGCCGGAGATCGCACCGGTCAGGGTGCCGGCCGCATTGATCGTGAAGGTGTCGGCGTCGGAACCGCCGGTCAGATTCTCGACTCCGCTCCAGCCGGTCGTCTTGCCGGTCAAGGTGCCGGTGTCAGCGGCGGTCACGGTGAAGGCGTTGCCGTCCGCATCACCGACGAGCGTGTCGTTGTCTGCTCCGCCGGTGATCGAGCCGGTCAGTGTGCCCGTGTTGGTGAAGGTGAAGGTGTCGTTGCCGGCACCGCCATCCACGTTGAAGGGGCTGGCGGCTGCCGAGACATTGAACGTGTCGGCTCCGGCTCCACCGATCAGAGTCGAGAAGCCGCTGAAGTTCAGTGTGTTGCCGCCGGTCGTGTAGGTCGGCGTGCCGTCGAGACCCCAAACGCTGGTCGCGGCTTGACCGGTCAGGGTTCCGGCGTTGCCGGTGATTGTCTCGATGCCGGTGAAGGTCGTGGTCAGGCTGAGTTCGGTTCCATTGAAGCCTGCGGCGGACGAGCTGGTCAGCGTGACCGCGTCGATCAGCGTGCCGAGCAACGTGTCGCTGCCGGTGCCGCCGTTGACGGCCAGCGTGGCGGCGAAGGCACCATCCAGGGCGTTGATCGTGATCGAGTCGTTTCCGGTGCCGCCGTTGATGGTCAGCGTGCCGGTCGGGTTTGCGAACACGGTCGTCTCGAACGTGTTGGTCGCACTGCTGATTTGCGATTCACCCGCACCGCCGCCGTCAGCCAGAACGGCCGAGTTGCCACCCGCTGGCAGGTTGAAGACCAGGTTCGTGAACGTGCTGCCGGTCATGTTGACCGGTTCGAGACCGGTGTAGCTGACCGTCGCGGTCGTCGTGCCGGCGGTGGTGTAGGTGATGCTGCCAGAGTGCTCAGGGCCGGTCGTCGTGAAGGTGTGCGTGGCCGTCGTGAAGGTGCCGCCCGAAACCGTCAGCGTGTCGTTGTCGGCTCCGCCCACTCCACCGTTGAACAGGACATCGACATCGAAGAATCCGCTGGCCGGAGCCGTCGAGGTGTAGTTCACGAGCAACGTCTCGTTCTGCCCGTTTGTCCCGTTGACCGTGACGGTCACCGTGGCCGCGGCGGCCAAGGTTTGCACGGCGGCCAGTGGTCGAGCACCGGTCACAACCCCGTCATCCACGAACTGCACGCTGGTGCCGTTCAATCGCAGTTCCAACATACCCGCACCCGCTCCGTCGGACGTGAACGTCACTGGGCCGGCTTGAGTCAGCGTCACGTCGTTGCCGTTCGAGCCGCCTTGGTAGGACACGAAGAAGGTCACACCGTTGACGTTGATCGTCGAGCCTTCCGCGAGTCCGTTGAAGGTGCCCGTCACCGCGTCCATGCCATCGTTGCTGATCAGCACGATCTCTTGGCCGGGCACCGAGGTCACAGTGCTGGGGGTCGCGAGCAACGTGGCTCCGCCGAGGACCACCGTTCCGGTGACGATGACTTGGTCGTGCAGCGTGTTGGGCGTCGCACCGTTGATGTTGACCGCGAAGGTCGTTCCCGCGTTCAACGTCAGGTCGAGGGTCGCGATGTCGGCCGTGGTGTTCGTCGCCGCACCCGGAGCGAAGGTCGCCGTGCTGCCACCTTGCAGCACCACTGTGCCCGCGATCGTTCCCGAACCGCCGAGCACTCCGGCGTTGTTCACCGTCGTGTTTGAGGTGGTCGAGCCGTTGACCAGCAGCGTTCCCGCGTTGATGGTGGTGGCTCCCGCGCCGGTGTTGGCTCCCGACAGGATCAACGTGCCGCCGGTGCCATCGACCAGCGTTGTGCCGGAGTAGGTGTTGGCTCCAGCCAAGGTCTGCGTGCCGGTGCCGATCTTGGTGAGCGACAGCCCGCCGGTGATCGCACCGCTGTGAGTCGCCGTGCCGTTGTTGGCACCGAGGATCAGTGAGCCAGCCCCGCTGATTCCGCCGGTGCCCGCGAGGGCGTCGATGGTTTCGGTGAGGCCACCCAAGGCCAACGTGGCCGGAGTGTTGATCGTCAGATCGGTGGTGTTGTTGATGACCTCGTTGTTGCCGAGCGTGAAGGCACCCGTGATGAGCGTGACCGTTCCCGTGCCGGCATCCAAGTTCGTGATGTTCGTCGCACCCGCGCCGCTCAGGAATTGAGCCGCGTTGGAGGCGGTGGTCGAAGAGAGGTTCGCAGCCGACAGAGTCAGCGGCTGGGCGAGCGTTCCGACGCCACCCGAACCCGCGCTGATCGTCAGCAGGCCAGCCGCCGTGGCGTCGGTCGCCGCGTTGCCGGAGTCAACGCCGCCGGTCGCACCGGTGGTCAGCGTCAGGTTGTTGGTCGCCGTGAAGGAGCCGGCGTTGAAGAAGGTGATGCGATTCGCACCGCTGGTGGTCAGCGTCACGTTGGGGCTGTTCGCCGGGCTGACCGCTTGCGAGACCGTGATCGGTCCACCCACCGCGCTGCCGATGACCAGCAGGGCCGAGGTGATTTGGTCCAGTTCCGTATCAGACAGTTCCAGCGTGTTGCCATTGGCGTCGGACGCCGAGCCGATGTTGATGCCGTCGGTATTCGAGTTCGGTCGCAGCGTCACCGTTTGACCGGCGGCCATCACCGTGGAGTTGATGGCCATCTTGTCGGCGATGAGCGTCGTGGCTCCGCCGGCGACGACCGCACCGCTGACGGTCAGCAGCGTGTCGTTGCCCAGCGAGTTGACGATCAAGGTTCCGGTGCCGACAGCAGAAACTCCCAGGTTCAGAGCGTTCGCGTCGTTGAGAGCCACGTTGTTCAAGCCGCTGTTGTTGAGCGACACGGCTCCGGTGAAGTCATTCGTGGCGGTGGTCAGCGTGATGGCGTTCGCACCCGCGTTGAAGCTGGCCGCTCCGGCCGCCGCCGCTTGAGTGATCGCACCGCTCTGAGTGATCGTGCCCGTGGCGTTGACCGTAAGAGTTCCGGTCCCCACCGAGGAGGTTCCCAGAACGATCGCGTTGGCGTCCGTCACCGACACGTTGTTCGCGCCGCTGTTGTTGAGCGAGACCGAGCCGGTGAAGTCGTTGCCCGCGTTGGCCAGCGTGATGACTCCGGCCCCGCCGTTGAACGTGGCGGTTCCAGCCGCTGCCGCTTGAGTGATCGCGGTCGCGGCCGCTTGCGTGATGCCGACCGCGTTGACGGTCAGAGTTCCGGTGCCGACCACGGACGCTCCCACGATGATCGCGTTGAGGTCGGTCACCGCCACGTTGTTCGCACCGCTGTTGTTGAGCGAGACCGCTCCGGTGAAGTTGTTGGCCAGGGTCAACGTGATCGCGTTGGCTCCCGCGTTGAAGGTGGCTGTCCCCGCGCCGGCGGCTTGAGTGATCGTGCCGGTTTGCGTGATGGTGCCCGTGGCGTTCACCAGCAACGTGCCGGTGCCGACCGAGGAGGTTCCCAGAATGATCGCGTTCTGATCCGTCACCGAGACGTTATTCGCACCGTTGTTGTTGAGCGAGACCGAGCCGGTGAAGTCGTTGGCCCCGTTGGCCAGCGTGATGACTCCGGCGTTGCCGTTGAAGGTGGCCGCTCCGGCACCCGCTGCTTGAGTGACTGCTCCGGTCTGCGTGATGCCGACCGCGTTGACCGTCAGGGTTCCGCTGCCGACGGCCGAGGTTCCCAGGCTGATCGCTGTCGCGTCTGTGACCGAGACGTTGTTCGCTCCGGTGTTGTTGAGCGAGACGGAGCCGGTGAACTCGTTGGCCGCGTTCAGGGTGATGGCGGCGGCTCCACCGTTGAAGGTTGCCGCACCGGCGGCCGCTTCTTGAGTGATCGTTCCGGTCTGAGTGATCCCGACCGCGTTGACCGTGTAGGTTCCGCTGCCGACGGCCGAGGTTCCCAAGATGATCGCGTTCACATCGGTCACGGCCGCGTTGTTGTTGCCCGTGTTGTTGAGCGAGACCGCTCCGGTGAAGTTATTCGCCAAGGTCAAAGTGATCGCGTTGGCACCCGCGTTGAAGGTCGCCGTGCCCGCTCCGGCCGCTTGAGTGATCGTGCCGGTTTGGGTGATCGTGCCCGTGGCGTTCACCAGCAACGTGCCGGTGCCGACTGACGATGTTCCCAGAATGATCGCGTTCGCATCCGTCACCGAGACGTTGTTCGCACCGCTGTTGTTGAGCGAGACCGCACCGGTGAAGTCGTTGGCTCCGTTGGCCAGCGTGATGACTCCGGCCCCGCCGTTGAACGTCGCCGCTCCGGCTGCTGCCGCTTGAGTGACCGCACCCGACTGAGTGATCCCGACGCCTGTCACCGTCAAAGTTCCGCTGCCGACGGCGGACGCGCCCAATTGGATCGCGTTCACGTCGGTCACCGAGACGTTGTTGGCTCCGTTGTTGTTCAGCGACACGTCGCCGGTGAAGTTGTTCGCGCTGGTCAGCGTGATGACTCCGGCGTTGCCGTTGAAGGTGGCCGCTCCGGCACCTGCCGCTTGCACGATCGAACCGGTTTGAGTGATCCCGATCGCATTGACCATCAAGGTTCCGGTGCCGACCGAGGAGGCTCCCAGGCTGACCGCATTCACGTCGGTCAGTACGACGTTGTTGGCACCGCTGTTGTTGAGCGAGACCGAGCCGGTGAAGTCGTTGGCCGCGTTGCCCAAGGTGATGACTCCGGCGTTGCCGTTGAAGGTCGCCGCTCCGGCTGCTGCCGCTTGAGTGATCGCACCCGACTGCGTGATCCCGACGGCGTTGACCGTCAAGGTTCCGCTGCCGACGGCGGACGCGGTGAATTGGATCGCGTTGACGTCGGTGATCGAGACGTTGTTGGCTCCGGTGTTGATCAGAGCCACGTCACCCGTGAAGTCGTTGGCCGCGTTGGTCAACGTGATGACTCCGGCCCCGCCGTTGAACGTCGCCACTCCGGCCGCTGCCGCTTGAGTGACCGCACCCGTCTGCGTGATGCCGACGGCGTTGACCATCAAGGTGCCGGTGCCAACGGCGGACGTTCCCAGAATGATCGCATTGGCGTCGGTCACCGCCACGTTGTTGTTGCCGGTGTTGTTGAGCGAGACCGAGCCGGTGAAGTTGTTGGCCACGTTGGTCAGCGTGATCGCGTTGTTGCCCGCGTTGAACGTCGCCGCTCCGGCCGCCGCCGCTTGAGTGATCGCACCCGATTGGCTGATCGCGCCGGTGGCGTTGATCGTCAGCGTGCCGGTTCCGACGGACGAGGTTCCCAGTTGGATCGCGGTGGCATCGGTGACCGAGATGTTGTTGGCACCGCTGTTGTTGAGCGACACGTCGCCGGTGAATTCGTTGGCCGCGTTGGTCAGGGTGATGACGCCCGCTCCGCCGTTGAACGTCGCCGCTCCGGCACCCAATGTTTGCGTGATCGAACCGGACTGAGTGATCCCGACCGCCGTGACCGTCAGGGTTCCGGTGCCGACCACCGATGTTCCCACGATGATCGCGTTGGTGTCGGTCACCGCCACGTTGTTGTTGCCGTTGTTGTTGAGCGAGACCGAACCGGTGAAGTTGTTCGCCGCAGTCAGCGTGATGGCGTTGGCCCCCGCGTTGAAGGTGGCCGTGCCCGCCGCTGCCGCTTGAGTGATCGCTCCGGTCTGGGTGATCGCTCCGGTGGTGTTCACCAGCAGCGTGCCGGTGCCGATGGACGAGGTTCCGAGAATGAGTGCGTTGGCGTCGGTGAGCGAGACGTTGTTGGCTCCGCTGTTGTTGAGCGACACCGCACCCGTGAAGTCGTTGGCCCCGTTGGCCAGCGTGATGACTCCCGCACCGCCGTTGAAGGTGGCCGCTCCGGCACCTGCCGCTTGCGTGATCACACCCACTTGCGTGATCCCGATGGCGTTGACCGTCAAGGTTCCGCTTCCGACGATCGAAGCGGCCAGAACGATCGCGTTCACGTCAGTGATCGAGACGTTGTTGGCACCCGAGTTCAACAGCAACACGCCGCCGGTGAAGTTGTTGGCCGCGTTGGTCAGCGTGATGGCTCCAGCTCCGCCGTTGAAGACTGTGAAGCCAGCTCCGGCCCCTTGAATGATCGCGCCGGATTGGGTGATCCCGACTGCGGTCACGTTCAAGGCGACGACTGCGTTGCCGACATTCGAGGCACCGAGGTCAATCGCGTTGACATCAACCAGCACGGCACTGTTGGCCGACGTCACCGCGACGGTGCTGAAGTTGTTGGCCGCGTTGTTGAGCGACACATCGGTCGTGCCGAGGTCCAGGAACAGCGTGCGTGGCGTGCCGGTCACACCGTCGAAAGCACCGGTGACCATGAAGGTGGCGTCGGTGGTGGCGGCGTTGGTGTCGATCGTCACGTTCTGGTCGAGGTTGATCGTCGTGCCGCTCAACGTCACGGTGCCGGCGACGCCACTGGGGGCGGCGTCAGTGGCGACGGTGATGGCCGCCGCGCCGGAGCCGAGGTTGATCGTCTCCGACGTGAAGGTCACGTTGCCGGACGCAGTCGCCGAACCGAGCAGCAGCGAGGTCGCGAGGTTGATCGTGTCCGTGCCACCTTGACCGTTGATGGTCAGAGCCGCTCGGAACGGCAGGTCGAGGTCCACCGAGGCGACGGTGATCGTGTCATCGCCGGTGTTGTCACCCATGACGATCAGTTCGACCGTGGGAGTGGCGAACAACAGGCTTTCGGCTCCGACGTTGAAGCTGGCCAGCATGTTGGCTCCGGCCGCATCGGAGATCGTCGTCGTGATCGGCCCGGCGAAGGCATCCGCTGCCGCGTTGTCGATGTCGATCGTCACGGTCCCGATCAGCGAGGTGACCGTGGCCGGTTCAATCTGCGTGAAGTTGACCGTGGCATTCGTGACACCCACGAAGCTCAGCGTTCCCGCGCCGACTCCCGTCACCTGATAGGTTCCGGTGTTGAAGGTGCCGCCCGTGACGGTCAGCGAGTCGGCAATTGTCTGATTGCCACCGTTGAAGGTGACGGGCACGTTGAAGACCCCGGCGGCGGTCGAGAAGTTGACGTTGAGCGTATCGTTACCATCCAAGCCGTTGATGACGTAGCCCGCGACCGGGTCGATGCTGGCGATCGGTCGCACATCGACGATCACTCCGCCACGCAGGATTTGGATCGAGTTGCCGACGCGGCGGGCTTCAAACGTATCGCTGCCGGCCGTCCCGTTGACGATCGCCGCACCGACGCTGGCCACGGTCAGCGTGACATCGTTGCCGTCGCCGCCGTTGTAGCTGATGAAGCCGGTGAAGGCTCCGACTGTCACCATCGCGCCATCCAACAAACCGTTGAAGGTGCCGGTGATCGCGTCCACGCCGTCGTTGAGAATGATCGGGATGATCGTTCCGGCCGGCGGTGCAAGCACTCCGTTGGCCACGGTCAACGTCGAGCCATTCAGGTTGATGGTGCCGTTGACGACGAGCTGATCGAAATCGGTTCCGGCCACGGCATACGGGCTGTTGAGTTCGATCAAGGTGACGCCGGTCATGCCGGGGTTGTAGTTGCCGTTGATGGTCAGGATGCCGGGGCTGGTTCCCGGAGCCACGGTACCGGTGCCGGTCGTGGTCACAGTCGCGTTGATGGTGCCAGTCCCACCGAGGGTCGCACCCGTGGCGACATTCAGCGTCGAGGCGGTGATGGTCTGCAAGGCTCCGACCAGGAACGTGCCACCTTCCAGAGCGATCGAGTTGGCGTTGGTGGCCGTGCTGGTGTTCCAAGTAACCGTGTTCAGCTCACTGAGAGTCTGCAAGCCGTTGACTCCGGTGGTCGTGACCAGGGTGGTCGCGTCGATCGTCAGAGGATTGCCCGCACTGCCGATGTCTCCCGCTCCGGCGGTGAGCGTCACCAGATTGCCGAGCACGTCGGTGGCTGCTCCGCCGGAGACGATGCCGCCGACACCCGTGGCATCGGTGGTGAGCGTCACGTTGCCGGTGTTGGCAT
The DNA here is from genome assembly GCA_046156195.1 of Planctomycetaceae bacterium. Lineage (GTDB taxonomy): Bacteria > Planctomycetota > Planctomycetia > Planctomycetales > Planctomycetaceae > SXKJ01. Next base: position 23,045 of record JBJXEX010000442.1, read on the forward strand.
TCAATTGGCCCGCCGCACCGAACGTGATGTTGTTGCCCGACGCGGTGGTCACAGACAGATTGGTCGCGGCTGCTCGTGTGATCGCGGCAGAGACCGTGACGGGACCGGACGACGCATTCCCGATGACGAGCGCCGCAGCGGTGATCGTGTCGAGTTCGGTATCCGAGAGTTCCAGCGTGTTGGCCAGGACGACCGCCGTGCCCAGGTTGATCGCATCGTTGTTGAACGGCAGCAGCGTCACGGTTTGACCCGCCGCGTTGACCCCGCCGATCAGGTTCATTTCGTCGGCCGTCAAAATCGTGGCTCCGCCGACAAAGACCCCCGCGCTGACGGTCAGCGTGCTGTCATTGCCGCGTGCCGTCACGGTCAATGTCCCCGAGGCCATTGTGCCACCGAGGTTCAAGTCGTTCGCATCGACCAGTTGCAAGATCGAGCCGTTGAGCTGCACTTGACCGGTGAAGTCGTTGCTCGTGTTAGTCAGCGTGATTGCTGACGGGCCGCCTGCGACGAAGGTCGCCATCCCCGCCGCCGCCGCTTGCACAAACGCGCCCGTTTGGGTGATCGCGCCGTTCGTGGTCAAGACATTGAGCGTGCTGTTGCCGACCGATGACGCGGCCAGCACGATCGCGTTGATGTCCTGAATCAGGACGGCATTGTTGCCCGAATTGATCAGCGAGACTGGTCCGGCGAAGTCGTTGTTGTTCCCCAGCGTGATGACTCCCGTGCCCGCGTTGACCGTCACCGCGCCGGTGCCGGTCGTGATCGTCGTCGCACCGCTTTGGCTGACTCCCACCGAGTTCAGCGTCAACGCGCCGGCCGAGCCGACGCTCATCGAGACCGTTCCCAACAGCAAGGCGTTGAGGTCCGTCACCGCGACGTTGTTGGCTCCGGTATTCGTGAGTCCCACCGCACCGGTGAAATCGTTGCCGATGTTGTTGAGCGTGATGACTCCCGCGTTGCCGTTGAAGTTCGCCGCTCCGGCCGCTGCCGTTTGGACGATCGCGCCGGTCTGAGTGATCCCGACCGCGTTGACGGTCAGGATTCCCGTGCCGACGGCCGACGTGCCCAGGATGATCCCGTTCAGATCGGTGACGGAGACGTTGTTCGCTCCGCTGTTGTTGAGCGAGACCGCTCCGGTGAAGTTGTTGCCCGCGTTGGAAAGATCAATCGCCGCCGCGTTGCCGTTGAAGGTGGCCGCACCGGCCGCTGCCGCTTGCGTGATCGCTCCGGTCTGCGTGATCCCGACGGCACTGACGGTCAAGGTGCCGGTGCCCACGCTGCTCGTTCCCAGAATGATGGCGTTCGTATCCGTCACAGAGACGTTGTTCGCGCCGCTGTTGTTGAGCGAGACCGCACCAGTGAAGTCGTTGCCCACGTTGGACAGGTCGATTGCCGCCGCTCCGCCGTTGAACGTGGCCGCTCCGGCCGCTGCCGCTTGAGTGATCGCTCCGGTCTGCGTGATGCCGACCGCGTTGACGGTCAGGGTGCCGGTGCCGACGGCCGATGTCCCCAGGACGATCGCGTTCACGTCGGTGACAGACACGTTGTTGTTGCCGGTGTTGTTCAGCGACACCGCACCCGTGAAGTTGTTGGCCGCGTTGGTCAGGGTGATGACTCCCGCGTTGCCGTTGAACGTGGCCGCTCCGGCCGCTGCCGCTTGAGTGATCACGCCCGACTGGGTGATGCCGACGGCGCTGACGGTCAAGGTGCCGGTGCCAACCGTGGTCGTGCCCAGAATGATCGCGTTCAGGTCCGTCACCGCGACGTTGTTCGCGCCGCTGTTGCTCAGCAGGACCGAGCCGGTGAAATCGTTGCCCGCGTTGGCCAGCAGGATCGCGTTGGCTCCGGCGGTGAACGAGGCGTTGCCGGCCGCAGCCGCTTGAGTGATCGCGGTCGCGCCCGCTTGGGTGATCGCTCCGGTAGCCAGCACGGTCAAGGTGCCGCTGCCGACGGCGGACGTTCCGAACTGGATGGCGTTCGCGTCGGTGATCGACACGTTGTTCGCACCCGTGTTGTTCAGCGACACGTCGCCGGTGAAGTCGTTGCCGGCGAGGTTCAGCGTGATAACTCCCGCGCCGCCGTTGAACGTCGCCGCACCCGCTCCCGCCGCTTGAGTGACCGCACCCGTCTGGGTGATGCCGACCGCGTTGACCATCAAGGTGCCCATGCCGACGGCGGAGGTTCCGAGGATGATGGCGTTCAAGTCGGTCACGGCCACGTTGTTGTTGCCGCTGTTGTTGAGCGAGACCGCTCCGGTGAAGTTGTTGGCCGCATCGGTCAGGGTGATGGCTCCCGCGCCGCCGTTGAACGTGGCCGCGCCGGCCGCCGCTGCTTGAACGATCGGGCCGCCTCCCACTTGCGTGATCCCGACCGCGTTGACCGTCAGCGTGCCGCTGCCGACGTTGCTGGTGCCGAGGATAATGGCGTTCACGTCAGTCACGGCGACGTTGTTCGCACCGCTGTTGTTGAGCGAGACCGCGCCGGTGAAGTCGTTGTTCTGGGTCAGCGTGATGGCGTTGGCACCCGCGTTGAACGTCGCCGCTCCCGCGCCCAGCGTTTGAGTGATCGCGCCGGTCTGAGTGATCGCGCCGGTGGCGTTCACGGTCAGCGTTCCGGTGCCGACAGTGGACGTTCCCAGAATGATCGCGTTGAGGTCGGTCACAGCCACGTTGTTCGCGCCGCTGTTGTTGAGCGAGACCGGGCCGGTGAAGTTGTTGCCCGCGTTGGTCAGCGTGATGACTCCCATGCCGCCGTTGAAGTTCGCCGCCAGCGCGCCGGCCGCTTGCACGATCGCTCCCGTTTGCGTGATACCGACCGCGTTGACGGTCAGAGTGCCGCTGCCGACGGAAGAGGCTCCCAGGATGATCGCGTTCATGTCGGTGACGGAGGCGTCGGTCAGACCGCTGTTGTTCAGCGAGACCGGGCCGGTGAAGTCGTTACCCACGTTGCTCAGGTTGATCGTCGCCGCACCGCCGTTGAACGTCGCCGCTCCGGCCGCCGCCGCTTGAACGATCGCGCCCGTCTGCGTGATCCCGACCGCGTTGACGATCAGAGTGCCGCTGCCGACGTTCGACATCCCCAAGACGATCGCGTTCACGTCAGTCACCGCGACATTGTTGGCTCCGGTGTTGTTCAGCGAGACCGGGCCGGTGAAGTTGTTGGCCCCGGTGGTCAGGGTGATGACTCCCGCACCGCCGTTGAAGGTGGCCGCTCCCGCGCCCGCCGCTTGAGTGATCACACCCGTCTGCGTGATGCCGACGGCGTTGACCATCAAGGTGCCGGTGCCGACGTTGACGGTCCCCAGGACGATGTTGCTCAGGTCGGTCACTTGCACGTTGTTCGCGCCGCTGTTGGTCAGCGTGACCGGGCCGGTGAACTCGTTGGCCGCGTTGGTCAGGGTGATGGCACCCGCTCCGCCGTTGAAGATGGCGGCGATGGCGGACGCCTCTTGCACGATCGGGCCGCCTCCCACTTGGGTGATGCCGACCGCATTGACCGTCAGGGTTCCGCTGCCGACGTTGGAGGTGCCCAGGATGATGTCATTCAGATCGGTGACACTCGCATCGACCAGGCCGGTGTTGTTGAGCGACACCGGGCCGGTGAAGTTGTTGTTCTGGGTCAGCGTGATGGAGTTGGCTCCCGCGCTGAAGCTGGCCGCTCCGGCCGCGACGGCCTGAGTGATGGCTCCGGTTTGGGTGATCGTTCCGGTGGCGTTGACCGTCAAGGTGCTGCTGCCGACGCTGGAGGTTCCCAGAATGATCGCGTTCAAATCGGTCACGGCGACGGCGTTGGCTCCGGTGTTGTTGAGCGAGACTGCTCCGGTGAAGTTGTTGCCCACGTCGGTCAGCGTGATCGCTCCCGCGTTGCCGTTGAACGTCGCCGTTCCGGCTCCCGCCGCTTGCACGATCGGGCCGCCGCCCACTTGCGTGATGCCGACCGCGGTGACCGTCAGAGTTCCGGTGCCGACGTTGGAGGTTCCCAGGATAATCGTATTCATGTCTATCACGGTCGCGTTGGTCGCGCCGCTGGTGTTCAGCGAGACCGAGCCGGTGAAGTCGTTGCCCGCGCTGTCCAGCACGATGCTTCCCGCAACGGAATTGAACGTCGCCGCTCCGGCGGCCGCCGCTTGAATGATCGCCCCAACTTGACTGATGCTTGTGGTCGCATTGACGGTGAAGGTTCCGCTGCCGACGTTGGAGGCTCCCAGCAAGATGCTATTCGAGTCGGTCACGGCCACGTTGTTGTTGCCGCTGTTGTTCAGCGACACGAAACCGAGGAAGTTGTTGCCGGCGTTGGTCAGGTCGATGACTCCCGCGTTGCCGTTGAACGTGACGTCTCCGTTCCCCGTCTGAGTGATCGCTCCCGTTTGCGTGATGCCGACCGCGTTGACCGTGAACGTGCTGCCGACGGTGGAGGTTCCCAGGATGATCGCATTCACGTCGGTCACGGCCACGGCGTTATTGCCGCTGTTGTTCAGCGAGACCGAGCCGGTGAAGTCGTTGTTGGCATTGGTCAGCGTGATGACTCCCGCGCCGGCGTTGAACGTCGCCGCGCCCGCTCCCGCCGCTTGCGTGAACGGGCTGGCAGCCGCTTGCGTGATCCCGACCGCAGTCACCGTCACGGTCCCGCTGCCGACCGACGACGTGCGGAACACGAGGTTGTCGGTATCCCGGATCGTCACGTTGTTCGCACCCGAATTGTTGAGCGACACGCCCCCGTTGAAGTCGTTCCCCAAGTTCCCCAACGTGATGACCCCCGCACCCGCGTTGATCGTCACGTTGCCGGTGCCGGTCGTGATCAAGCCAACTTGGGTCAGGCCGACCGAGGTCAGCGTCAATTGACCGGCCGAGAGGGCGGTCATCGACACAATCCCCAGCACCAAGTCATCCGAGTCGGACACGCTGATGTTGTTGGCTCCCGAATTGAACAGCCTCACGGCACCGCCGAAGTCGTTGTTCCCGTCGGTCCCGCCGAGCAACGTGATGGCTCCCGCACTGGCAGTCAGTTGCGAAGTGCCATCCACGATCAGCGTGTCGGTCTGCGTGATGTTCGTGGCGATCACGGTGAGGTTGTTGACGTGCAGCGTTCCCAGCGTCAGGTGTTCCAAGTCCAAAGCGGTCGTGTCGCGCAGCAACAGGTTGCTGGTCGTCGGCAGAGCGACCCGCACCGCGCCCGTGAAGGTGTTGCCGATTGAATCGAGCGCGATGTCTCCCCCCGCGGTGAGGGCCGAGTCACCCCCGACCATGACGATTCCGCTGTCGGTGATGGTCCCCGCTCCGTTGGCGGTGACAGTCAAGTTGCCGACCGTCGCCGTCACGGTCCCAAGGTCGATGCCATTCAGATCGCTCAAGACAATCGACGTGCCGTTGGCCGAGACCGCTCCGCCAAAGTTGTTGTTGGCCGAGACCCCCAAATTGATCGCTCCGGCCCCCGCCGTACTCAGACTCGTCAGGCCAGTGACCACCACCCCCGCCGCGTTCTGGGTGATGGCTGTCGCGATCACCGTCAAGTTGTTGGCCGTGTTGATCGCCCCCAGCACGATGGCATTGGCATCGGTCAACTGAATCGCATTGGCTCCCGTGTTGGTCGCCGAGACCGCTCCGCCGAAGTCGTTGTTGACCGAAGTCAGAGTGATCACCCCGGCTCCGCCGCTGAACGTCGAGGTGCCGGTAATGGCCAAGACTCCCGCCGCGTTCTGAGTGATGCCACCGGCCGCGACGCCCCCGGCCGTGACCGTCAGGTTGTTCGCGGTGTTGATGTTGCCCAACTGGATGCTGTCAACGTCCCGCAACATGATCGCGTTGGTCCCGGCGTTCACCGCCGTGACCGATCGGCCACTGCCGCTATCGGCGAAGTCGTTGGCCGCGTTTGTCAGAGTGATCACTCCGCCGCCGCCGTTGGACGCATCGAAGACCGCATTGCCGCCGACGATCAAAATGTCCGTCTGCGTGATGCCGACCGCAACCACCGTCAGGTTGTTGACGCTCAATGTGGCCGATCCCAGAGCATCCAATGCCAAGGCCGTGGTATCCGTCAGGCTCAGGTTCTGAGTCGCCAGCAACGAGACTTGGACAGTTCCGGTGAAGGTGTTGCCGCTGTCCAAAAGGATGTTGCCTGTGGTCGCCGTGAACGTCGAGGTCGTCCCGACCGTCAGGACGCCGCTATCCGTGATCGAACCGCCGGCGATGACCGCCAGAGTGGTCCCGGTCAGGACTGCTCCCAAGTCGATGTCGTTGAGGTCGCGTAACATGACCGCACCGGTGGTGACCGCGTTGACCTGCCCCAAGAAGTCGTTGTTGACGTTGTTGAGCGAAATCGCTCCCGCCCCGCCGTTGAGGATCGTCGTGCCATCCACGATCAGGTCATCGGCCTGAGTGATCCCGACCGCCGTCACCGTCAGGTTATTGACTCGCAACGTCCCCAGGTTCAGGTCGTCGAGGGCCAGTCCGGTGAGATCGGTATCGGTCAACGTCAAGTTGTTGGTCTGCAACAGCGCGACTTGGACCGTGCCGGTGAACGTGTTGAGGCTATCCAGAATGATGTCGCCAGCGAGTGTCCCGGCGATGAGGAACGTGTTTCCGCTGATATTCAGCACGCCGGTATCCGTGATCGAGCCGGGATTGCCCGTCGTCACCGTCGCCGCGAAACCGCCTCCCGCCGTGGTCGTCACGTTGCCCAAGTCGAGGTTACCCGAATTGTTGATTTGAATGTCGTTGAGTGCTCCGGTGGTACTCGCCGACACCGGCCCCACGAATCCGTTACCGACGCTGGTCAGCGTGATGACGCCGGCATTGCCGTTGAACGTCGAGCTTCCGACCACATTGATCGCGGTGCCTGGAGCCTGCGTGATTCCCGACGCTCCGCCGCCGACTCCCGCGCTGACCGTCAGCGTTCCGCCGCCGCCGACAATCACGTCACCTAGGATGAGCGCGTTCGTGTCGGTGATCGCCACGTTGCCCCCGCTGCCGACGTCGTTCAATGCGACCGCATTGGTGAAGTCGTTGCCGACATTCGTCAGCGTGATTCCGCCGCCGCCATTAGTAAAGGAGGCCGTGCCAGCGCCCGCCGCCTGCGTGATCGCCCCGCTCTGGGTGATCGATCCGATGCCGAGATTTCCGGCCACCACATTGAACTGACCGCCGGAGTTGGCGACCGTCGAAGTGCCAATGTCGATCGAATTCGCTTCAAAGACGAACACGTTATTCGCCGAGGTGATCGCCAGCGTGCTGAAATCGTGGGTGATCACGTTCACGAAATTCACATCGGACGTGCCGAGGTCGAGCGTCAGCGTGCGTGGCGTCCCCGCAACCGCGTCGATGGTGGAGGCGCCCACATCCAACGTCCCGTCGGTGGTCGCCGCATTCGTGTCGATCGTCAGGTCCGCGTCGATGTGGATCGTCGTCGCGTTCAAGGTCACGTTGCCCGCCGTGGCGACGTTGTCCGTGCGAATGCTGGCCGTGTTCAAGTTGATCGTCTCGGAAATGATCGTCAGGTCGCCGCTGGAGGTCGCCGAACCGAGCGCCAGATTCGAGTTCACGCTGACGATGTCGCCGCCATTGCCACCCGCGTCGATCGTGAGCGCCGCCGTGAAGCCCGTCATCGAGCCGACGTTGATGATGTCGGCGTCCACACCGATGTCGCCATTGATGATGAGCGCGACGGTGGGATTCGTGAAAATCAGGTCTTCCAACCCGTTATCGAAGTCCACCGTCGTGATCCCGGCAGCACTCGAAATGTTCGTGGTGATGGTCCCGACAAATGCCGCCGGATCGATCGTGATCGTCACCGTCCCCAGCGCCGAGGTAATCGTCGCCGGTTCGAGATCCAGGAAGGTCACAATTCCGTTGGGGCTGTTGGTCGTGACGGTCGTCGCTCCGACAAACGCGATATTGCCAGCACCGGGTCCGGTGACGTTGTAGGTCGCGCTGACGAACGTGTTGTTATTCACAACGACGCTGTCTCCAACCGCGCCTTGTCCCTGCCCATCGAAGGTCACATCGAACGCCCCGGCCGTGAAATCGAGGACCAGAGTGTCGTCACCCGCTCCCCCCAGAATCACCGCCCCCGGCGCGGAGGAGACGTTGATGATGTCGTCACCCGCACCACCGTTGACCATCTCGAACCCTGAGAACGTGACTGTCCCGCCCCCGGTCGTGTAGGTATCGGTGGCTCCAAAATTGAACGTGCCGGTCGTCGCTCCGAAGAATTCGTTCCCCAGCCCCGCTTCACCAATGATCGACGTGATGTTGGTAAACGTGCCACCGACAAAGCCCACGCTGTCGTCACCCGCGACGCCAATCGTGGCACCCGCTCCCGAAATCGTGATGTCCACGCCCGTCGTCGTAACGCTGAAGTCCAATTCCGCCCCGTTCGCGCCGCCGTCGATGTTGCCCGTCAAGCTGGCTCCGTTGGCGAGGAAGTTGATGTCGTCGACTCCCGCGCCGCCGGAAATGTTGCCGGTCAAGTCGCCCGTCAGATTGAAGACGTCCGCATCGCCATTGCCAAACAGCTCCACCGTCGTCGCCGCAATGACATTGACATTGAACGTATCGATGCCGACCCCACCTTGCAGGATGTTGAAGCCCGGCGTCACCAAGCTGCCCACCGAGTTCGTCAAATTCAAAACCTCGCCCGTGGCCGAATCGGTGTAGCTCGCGTTGCCGCCGATCAGCTCCCAAGTCGCACTTGTCCCACCGGCCGCCGAAAATCCGGTCAGCGTGCCGCTGTTGATGCCGGACAAGTTGTTGATTCCCAAGAAGCCGCCAGGGATGTCCCCTTCCATCCCAGAGAAGCCATTCCCCGTCACGGCCGCCGTCAGAGCCACGGTGTTGATCACGGACCCTACCAGCGAGTCGCTCCCACCTTCGCCATTGATCGAACGCCCCGCGCTCAGGGCCGCAGTGAGGCTAAAGAGGTCGATGTTATTCCCACCGTTGAGGTTGTAGTCCGTGACTCCGGTGACATTGAAAGTGTCCTGAGCACCTCGGCCTTGCAGCGTGAGGAACCCGGCGAAGGTCAGCGTATTCGCGCCGTCGTTGTAGAGCGGAGCCACGCCATTCAACGTCCAGGTGCTGTTGCCGCTATCCTCGCCCCGCAACGTGCCCGCAGCCGTACCGATGATGTTCCCGATCCCCGCAAAACCACCCTGGATGTTCAATTCCTGGCCAGAGAACTCACCCGCCCCCGTTGATGCAACCAGCGTCACGAGGTCGATGCCAGTCCCTTGCAGCAGGTCGTTGCCCCCTTGGCCGTCGATCGAACCCATGAGCGTCGCCGCCGCGGCGACGTTAAACGTGTCCGACCCCAAGCCACCAAACAAATCGAAATCGCTGTCCGCGGTGATGTTGAAGATGTCGTTGTCGTTCCCGCCGGTCAGGCTGTCGAAGTCCGTATCAATGACCAGAATCCGCGTCCCATCGGTGTAGCTCGAACCGGCCCCGGCAATCGTCCACGTCGAACCCACGTCACGACCGGTCAACCGCGAGGCCACCGTCGTCGTCGCGTTGATCGTGTCGATCCCATTGAAGCCGTTCATGCCCACCGGCGTGGTCGTGATGCTGTTCTCGGTCCCGTTGAAACCTTCGTTGTCCGAAGAAACCAGCACCAGGTTATCAATCACGATCCCTTGCAGAACGTCGAGATCCATCGCCGGCCCGACTCCGCCACCAAAAATCTGGCCCAGAAACGCCACGTCGATTTGGAACAGATCGTCGCCGTTATTGCCGAACAGCGTCGTGCCGATCGTCCCTTGACCATCATTCGGGTCCACCGTCACCAGGAACGTGTCATTTTGGTCTCCGCCGCTGAGCGACTCGAAACCCTCGAACGCCACCGTCCCATTGCCCGTGCCGTCGTCATAGCGCGGAGCACCGTCGAGAGTCCAAGTGCTGGTCGTGTCTCGGCCCATCAGCAAGGCATCGACTCCGACCGCCGTGCTGGCCAAGAGTTCGTTGATGCCGGTGAAGCTGTTCGCGCCGCCGTTGATATCCGCCTCGTTCCCCGCATAGCCATCAGCGGCCACCGAACCGGTCAGCGTCACCGCCGTGATCAAATCGCCTTGCAGCGTATCGACTCCCAATCCCCCTTGGATGGTGCCGGCCAACGCCGCGTCGATGTCAAAGTTGTCCACTCCGTCGCCGCCATTCAAATTGAACGTGCTCGCCACCGTCACGAGGAAGAGGTCGCTCGATGCGCCCCCTTGCAGCGTGTCGAAGTTGTTGTGCCGCAGTTGCGGAGTCGCCCCGTCATTGTCGTCGTAGCGACCTTGCACGCCACCGATGTTGAGCGTCCAAGTGCTGGCAACGCTGATCCCGGTCAATCGCGAGGCGACCGCCCCGTTGGCCGTAATCACCTCCACGCCGTTGAAGCCCGCCGTGATGCTGGCTTCATCTCCCGCGAAACCATCCGCGTTGCCACCCGTCAACGTCACCAGGTCGATCGCATCCCCCGCCAACGTGTCACCAGCAATCGTATTTTCTTGCCCATCCACTTCACCCGTCAGCGTGGTGTCGATGTCAAACAGGTCGTCGCCCAGACCGCCCAACAGATCAATGTTCGTCGCCGCCGGAGTCACCAATGCGAAGCTGATGACGTCATCTCCGGTCCCGCCCTGAATCGTCGTCCCCCTGCTCGGCCCAGCCGTCACATAATTCCCATCCAAGCTCAGGATCGTGATCGTGTCACCCTGGTTGCCCAGATTGACCACGAGCGTATTCGTCGGATTCACGAACTCGGTGTACTCAAACGTGGTCGCATCAATGGCCGAGCGATTCGCGACGTTGTTCCCGTTCGCCCCGAAGTTCGCCGCCGTGTCATCCGCGAACAGCACGTCGGTGTTCGGAGTCCCCACGATATCCGGCAGATTGATGACCAAGTCCGCCGCCGAACCGGACAACGTCAACGGTTCGATTTCATCGAAGTCGATCGTTCCCAACAGCGTTCCCGCCGGGCCAACCACGACGTTGCCCGTGTCCACACCCGTGTGATTGACCGTCACATCGGCGGTGCCATCGGCAAACGGCCCCGCCGTGAAGTTGTAGCCGGAGACAACCAACTCATCGTTGTCGCCAGCATTCTCGCCGCCGAGCCAGAACAGCGTGCCCACCGCCAGCGGCACGTTGCCAGTGAAGTCCACGGTCAACGTATCGTCGCCGAGTCCGCCGTTGATCGTATTGCTAGTCAGGCTGGCTCCGGCCAGGAAGGTGATATCGTCGTCCCCGTCACCGAAGACCACGACGTTGAAGTTCGTGAAGGTCATCGCGCCACCGGCATTCGCCACCGAGCCGTCATTCGGCCCGGTGATCGACACTGTCGAACCGGTGTCGGGGACATTCAACGTCGAGTTGGTGTTGTTGCCAATCAACGATTCGATACTGACGTAGCCCGCGACTTGCGTGACGACGCCGTTCGCGGCATTCGCATCCGCCAGCGTCGCGACGACGACCGCAATCGCAGAGACATTGATCGTGTCGATGCCGGCACCGCCGTTGATCCCGCCCGTGACGCTTCCCGCCGCCGCGATGTTGAACCTGTCGTTCCCCGTGCCGCCGGTCAGATTTTGGATCGACGTGAAATCCACGACACCCAGGCCGCCGATGTTCCCGGCGTCAGCTCCCGTGATGTTCCAGGTTTGGTTCGCGTCACGGCCTTGCAATTCATCGGTGCCACCTTCGCCATTGAACGTGTAGGTTCCGCTGCTGGTCTTTGCGTTGAAGTCGATGATGTCATTGCCGTTGCCCGCATCGACGGTCAGCGTCGCCGACAACGCGGCTCCGGTGTTGTCCAACGTATCCAGAGCGTTGATGTGGAACGTGTCGAGCATGCCGCTGCCGATGATCACAAACGATCCGGTCGGATTCGCAAAGGTGATGTCTTCGAGGTTGTTGTTGACGAAGTTGACCTGCGACATCATGTCATTGTTGGCCCCGACGTCTTGCAGCGTCAGCTCCTCACCTGCGGCCAATCCCGACAGATCAATCGTCACGGTCGTGGCCATCACCGTCACCAACAGCGGCTCCAACCCCGTGAAGGCGATGTCAGCACCATCGATCGACAGTGTCCCGTTGCCGTTCCCGGCACCCGGTGGCGACACCGCATAAACCACGTCTGTCGCCGTGCCACCGAGCACCTGCAGCATGTCATCGCCACCCATCCCGCCATTGAACACCAGCCCGCCGGCTGGAATCGGACTGCCATTCGACAGGTCCAGCGTCAGTGTGTCGTCGCCCGCGTCCGTGCCATTGATGACGAGCGCGTTGTTGTCCCCCAAGGGAGTCGACTGAATGACCTGGCCACCTTGCAGAACTCGCACCTGACCGCCGAACACATCCACCGTGAATCCGCCGCCGCCCGCCGGGAGATCCACCGTGCCCATCCCTCCGGCATCGGACTCGACCAACGTGACCGCGTAGTCCTCGACCTCACCAGCGGCGGAAAAGCCGGTCTCGTTCAAACCTCCGGTGGTGCTCAAGCGGAAGCGAGCGAACGTGATTCCCGTATTCGGCATGGCATCTTGCGGGATCGTGAACGACACCGTTTGCAGACCGTCCATCGTTCCCAAATCGGCACTCGAAATGATCTTCTCGCCGAGATCGCTCCAGTCGCCGTCCTGATTGAAATCAATCCACGCATCCAGGAAGTTCGACGTTGCGTCCGCGTTCTGCAAATCGACTTCCACACTGGCCATCGTCGTTCCGTTGCTGCTGACAAACAGCGTGGTCGGGAACGAAATGCCGTCCTCGTCCGCACCATCACCCGTCGCGGTCGCGTTGGGCTGTCCTTCCAGCTCACTGTCGCGAGCGTTGCCCAACCGCGGACCCGTCGTCGTGTGACGCGCACCATCGTTGGCAAACAGCGTGGGATAACTGAAAGTGAAACCGGACTGAGCCGCGCTGGGAGCATCGCCGTAATCCAAAGGACCAACGAAGCCAAGCGCCGCATTGACGTCGATCAATCCCGCGCCGCTGTCAAAATCAAACCCGGCCGGACCAATGTTGATCGCCGTGGAGGTCAACGCGGTCTGAATCTCGGTCGGGCTGAGCGTCGGCTTGGCTTGCAGCAGCAACGCCGCACCACCCGCCGCATGAGGCGCGGCGGCCGAGGTTCCAAAGAAGTTCGGCAGGCCCGGGGTCTCGCCCGGAAAGTCGCTGAACTGTCCGAAGAACGACGTCTCGGCTCCATCGGGTGCGGTGATCTCCGGCTTATTGCGAATCTCGGCCATCGCCAGTCGCACCCCCGCCGTGTCGAACAGAATCGAATTGCCGCCCGCCGACGAAAAGCTCTCCAGCAACGGCGGAGTTTGTCCGAACTCCGGCGTATCAAGGTAAAACGCCGCACCCACCGCCGTCGCTCCGACCGCCTGCGAATGACCAAACGACGCCGCACTGTTCGTCGCGAACTGGTTAATCGTGACCGACGATTCCAGGTAGATGTACTTCATCAAACCGGGAGCCGGACCACTGAAGAGATCAATCGCCAGATGCACGGTCTCAGGTGACCCACCCGCCGTGTAGCTGAAGAACTCAAACGGATCGCCACCGACGTTGGAGTTCGCACCAGCGGCTAAGACGGTCGCGTTCACGCTGGCGGCATTTAGCAAGTAGATATCCACGTCGCTGGCCGAATTTCCAAACGGCTCATCCCATTGGAAGAACAGCGTCAGCGTTCCGCCGGCCGGAATGGTGATCGACTGAAAAGCGTCCGTTCCGCCTCCAGGATTAAAGTCGTGGAGATCGACGAACCCATTCGTTCCTCCAGACTCCCCCGAACTGACGAAGCCACTCTCATAGGACTGCCGAGCTTGGTTTCCGGCCGAAGAGAAATACGAGACGCCGGTCGCAGCGACGGTGTCCACCGCCTGAGCGATGATCCCATCCTGGAAGAACGGCTCGGCAAAATAGAAGACGTCATCGACGATCACGTCCGCGCCGGCATTCGCCAAGTCAATGATGCCCTGAGCAAACGCCGCTTGTCCGGTGAAGGCCGTGTGGAACGACAGCGCCGCGCCCGGAGCCACGTCATGCACGATCTGCAACATGCCGCGACCTTCGTCCGAACCGCCGGCAAACGAGTCATCCAACACATTCACGGGCGTCGTGAAGCCATTGGGGTTGCCGACGCCGGGAAGATCACCGTTGGCGACATCCGCCGCCGCGCTGATCACGAATCCGCCGGTGTTGTAGCTGTCAGAAAGCACGCCCACAGTGACGCCCGTGCCATCCACCGTGAAGTTGGCGCGAGCATCATCCGAGTGCTGCGCCGCATCACCCTGACTGGTCACCACCCCCACCGAACTCCGGGCCACCGCCGCACCCACCGACCCCAATGATCCAAGTCCCGCCGCGCTGGGAATCGAAGTGATCGGCAACAGCCCGGAGACCACGGGACCGTAAGTCCCCGTCACCTGCAAACCGATCGCCTCCAAGGAATCACGCAACGCGGCGACATCGCCATCCGCGCGGGCGTCAATCACCACGCGGTCGCCAATCACGGCGAGATACGAGTTGCTCGGATCAAACGCCCCCGTCCCGCTGCCGAGATAATCCTGATACTCGAAGTAGAGGTAGGTCAGGCTGTGTCCCAAGCTGGCCATCGTCCCGTCTTTGCCGACGTGATCGGTGCCATGCAGCGCGTCGAGCGTCTGCACCAACACCTGGCTCGCGTCCAACAGCGAGCGATCTTCCAATCGCTCGACCACGCTCGCGAACTCCGGCGAACGGCTCTCACCGTCGGGCGAAACAATGAACGAACTGGACCGCATGGCGAGCGAAGTGCCGCGGGCCAGCGATCGCCGCGCCCCCGAACTCATTCGGCGTCGCGCCGTGCCAATTCGATTCGCCAGACCTTTGAGCCATCGTGTGAACAACATCGTGAAAACTCCTCAAGGGAAAAGACCAAGTCCGTGTGGTGAGAGCGAACCCGGCCTCTTGCCGGAGTCGAGGGACAAATGAAACAAGCCCAGACGATGCCCCGCCGACTCGTGAACCACGAACCGGCAAGCACCACCACCAAGGCAAAATCGATGAGTGAAAGAGAGAAAGTGCCAACCGTGAGAACCACTGCTCCGACCGCAGAAACCGCAACCGTTCCGCAATCCGCCGAACACGCACGACCTACAGCGAGAACCCAACGCGCGCAGTCTCACAATTAAAGAACATGGTTCTACAACGCCCGCCCCGCGATTCAAGAAAAACGACACTGCGCGTTAGCGTAACTAGGCAAGCTGCCGTCGAGGGTTCGGGCAAAGCCGGTTATGCCGCCTGACTGAGAGCCGTATCCGCGTTCGCCAGAACGCGGCGCGCGCAAGCCCAGTTTCTGGCGACGGCGGCGACAATGAGAAGGCGGGGAAAAGAAGCCCGACGAATCAAGGGAGACGACGAATGCCGCGACAGTGGCCCATACTCGTCGTCTCCCTTCATTCGTCGGGCACTTCTCTCGTTCCCTCGCTCCGCGTGGGAACGGTGTCTCCGACGCTCCGCGTCATGTGAGACGCAGAAGACGGGGTCGGGTGTGCCCCATTACCCGATGACGACGGCGTACCCGCCGCTCATGTTGCTCAGGCGGGTCTTCCAGAGCTTGAGGGTCGTGTCATAGATCCAGTCGTTGGAGTAGTACAACTCGCTCGTCTTCGACGAAATCACGGTGAACCCCATCTGGTCCATTGCCGAACTGCCGCCGTCCTTCACGTCCATCCGCAGCGTGACGCTGCTCTCCAGCGCCGTGATGCTGAGGCCACCCATGCCGTCAGAAACATTTCTGGAGATGTTGGCCTTTGTATAAACGGTGGCGGTCTTCGTGGTCGCGTTGATGGCGACGGACGTGATGGAGTTGGACTTGATGAAAATCGTGCTGCCATCGGATTGTGGGATGCTGATCGTGATTTGCCCCTGCGGACTGGTCCCCTTCAGGTTGTACTTCAGCCCGAAGGAATAGGTGACGTCGTCCACTTTGGACGTGTCAATGTACTTGCCGGCCGCCCCCGGCAATTGAGTAATCGTGCCGGCCCCCTTCATCGTGTTCACGGCCGACGGCGTCATGACATTCACCGTCGCTGTCGCGGAGCCTGCGGCACCTCCCAGCCCCGTGTCTGCCAATTGCGCATCGTTGTTATACGAACCGTCGAGGGTCACCAGTAATTTTGCGTCGCGGCGGCCGTGACCATCAGCGTGTGGTTGCCAGCCAAGAGCACCGTCCCCGCGGCCGGACTGTAGATCAGGGCACCCGGCGTTGAACCTCCCGACACCCCCTCCACCGTAGCATTGAGTTCTGAGCCGCTCAAAAGATCGCCGTAGGTAATTGCGGCCGGAGTGGCCCAAGCGATCGTCTGGTTGGCCTTGGTGATGTCGGCCGTGGCGGTGTCCACCGAGTCCAACACATAGTTGCCCGCGTCGATACCGCTGAGTTCCGCGCCCACCAACGTCACGAGCTTGACGGTCCCGGCGTTCGCCGTGTCGAAGGCCGCCGTGCCGCCGGTGAGGCTGACGGCATCGCCGCCGACTGTTCCCATTGTGAATCGCGTGGCGACCGTGGCCGAGGTGTTGCCGTTGTAGACCTTGTTGGCCGCCGTAAAGTCGCCGGTAATGTGCAGGGCGGTGATGTCGGCCGTGGCTGTATCCACCGAGCCTAGCACATAATTGCCGGAGTCGGCTCCGGTCAGGAACGCACCCACCAGCGTCACGAGCTTGTTCGTGCCGACCGTCTCGCTGGCAAAGGATGCCGTCCCGCCAGCGAGGTTGACTTTATCGCCGCTGACGACCCCCACCGTGAACCGTGTCGCTACCGTGGCCGAGGTGTTGCCATCGTAGACCTTGTTGTTCGCTGTGAAGTCGCCCGTGATTTGCAACCGATCCACGATTTGAGTGATCCCCACTGCGGTGCTGCCCGTGAAGCTGCCTGTGGCGGTGTAGACGGCGAAGATGTTCGAATGCGTTCCAGCTACGAGGCTTGAGGTGGCGATGGTCCAGGTCGATGTTCCGACCCCGGTGCTGTCGGCGCTATTGCCGGTCCCCAGTGAAGTCGCTCCATCAAAAAACTCCACACTCCCGGTCGGTGCGACGGTCCCACTCGCAGCACTGACAATCGCCGTGAAGGTCACTTTCTTGGCAGCAGCGTCCGTAAACTCCACCGTCGCCACGGCACCTGAGTCCTGCCCAACGGCCGTCAGGAGCAATGACGAGTCCAATTACTGGTCCTCAACGAACCACGAGGTTTGAATGGAGCCGTTGGCCACGCCGTCGGCGTCACCGGCTCCGCCGTCGGTCACGGACCAAGCCAGATTGCCGGCGGGATAGTCGGCAATTCCGTCGGTGCGAGTGACCTGAAACGTGACCGTTTCGCCGCTCGTGAAGTTCAGTCCTTCCGAAGTGTCATTCGACGTGGTGATCAACGCGGTTTCGCCCGGCGCATAGTCGGACTGGTTGGTCGCGACGAGGGCGGAGAGCACCAGCCGAGGCTCCGCCTGTTCGGCAAACCGGGGGAAAACGTAGGACCGCTGTCGGCGAGTTCCACGCCGCCTCAACTGCAATCTTCGAGCGAGTCGTTTCTTCACCGAATTCAACCAAGTGCAAGTCATCATGATGAGAATCCTTCAAAAGGTGGTCGAAAGAGCGACTCGACATGTGCTGCATGAGGCAAGGCATGGAGACGGGCAGATGATCGCCGGGCGGAGAGTCAGAAAAAATCGGCGCATCGCTCTTTGTTTAGTCGGACAAACGACAGTCTGTTGTAGGACTGTCGTACCTTGGCTTGTCGGTGTTTGTCCTACGGCGAGCCACGCGTCGGTTCTTTGACCAACGGCTCAACTCGCTTTGTGAGCCGAACGCGCTAGCGTCGGGCGATTCTCAACTCGCTTTGTGAGCCGAACGCGCTAGCGTCGGGCTGGGCTGTTGAAAACTTGGAGTTGACGATGATTAGCGATCGCTTGGGATTTGTTGCGTCTTAGGCCCAAAGGGCCGTGACTCGATAGCCTAGGGCGTTATCCCTAGGACTGGCGAAACGATGAACTTCTGAAGCCCCAAACTCAACTTCGACAGCTCGTTCTTGTAAGTCGCATTCTAGCAATGGGTTGCGAATCCGCAAACTATCGTTGGCACTACATAGCACATCCTTATGGTATGGTTTTAAGCATAGGTTTTAGGCCAAG
>JBJXEX010000443.1:0-3688 GCA_046156195.1 Planctomycetaceae bacterium
GCACGCGGCTCGCGTGCGAATCCGAGGAATCAACGCACGCGAGCCGCGTGCGCCACAAACGCTACGGCTTCGGAACGTCGGTCTTGATGTGCAGATCGCGAAGCTGTTTAAGATCGACTTGTGCCGGCGCGCCGGTCATCAGGTCGGCGGCCTTCTGCGTCTTCGGGAAGGCGATGACTTCGCGGATGTTGTCGTTGCCCAGGAACATCATCACCCAGCGGTCGAGTCCCAGCGCGATGCCCGCGTGCGGCGGTGCTCCGTGAGCGAGCGCTTCCAGCAGGAAGCCAAACCGCTCTTGAGCCACCTCCGGCGTGACGCCGATGAAGTCGAAGACTTGCTGCTGCACTTCGGGATCGTGGATGCGGACGCTGCCGCTTGCCGCTTCGTAGCCGTTGCAGACGAGATCATACGACTGAGCACGCACGCGGCCGGGATCGGTCTTCAAGTATTGCAGGTCTTCCTTCACCGGTTGGCAGAACGGGTGATGCTCAGCGTCCCACTTCTGTTCCTCTTCGTTCCAGCCGAACAGCGGGAAATCGAGCAGCCAGGCCACCTTCATGTCGTTCGGGTTGTAGAGGTTCAACTCTTTGCCCAATCGGTTTCGCAGCGCGCAGAGCGCGGCAGACGTGACCTTGTTGCTGTCGGCCACGCAGAGGATCAGGTCGCCGTTCTCGGCTCCGAACTTGGCGATGATCGCGTTGAGTTGCTCTTCGCTGAAGAACTTGGTGATCGACGATTCGAGTTTGCCCTCTTTCATCTTGAAGAAGGCGAGTCCCTTCGCGCCGTAGATTTTGACGAACTCGGTCAGCTCGTCGATGTTCTTGCGGCTGTACTTGTCGGCCGCGGCTTTCGCACAGAGACCGCGAACTCGGCCGCCGCTGGCGATCGTGTCTTTGAAGACGCCAAACGAGCACTCGGCCGCGATTGCGCCAAGGTCTTGCAGCTCCATACCGAATCGCAGGTCCGGCTTGTCACTGCCGTAGCGCTCCATCGCTTCGCGGTGAGTCAATCGCTGCAACGGCAACGGCAGCTCTTCGCCACGAATCTCTTTGAAGAGATGCGCCATCAGGCCGTCGATCGTGTTGAGGATGTCTTCCTGCTCGACGAACGCCATCTCGACGTCGATCTGCGTGAACTCCGGCTGCCGATCGGCTCGCAGGTCTTCGTCGCGGAAGCAGCGAGCGATCTGCATGTAGCGGTCGTAGCCAGCCATCATCAGCAACTGCTTGTAGAGTTGCGGCGACTGCGGCAAAGCAAAGAACGTCCCCGGATGGACGCGGCTGGGGACGAGATAATCGCGAGCTCCTTCCGGCGTGCTGCGTCCCATGATGGGCGTTTCGATGTCGAGGAATCCGTTCTGATCGAAGTAGTCGCGGACGGCCTTCGTGAGCTTGTGCCGCAGCATCATCGCCTTCTGCAATTGCGGCCGGCGGAGGTCGATGTAGCGATACTTCAACCGCAATTCTTCGTTGGGCAGCGAGGGCGAACCCGGCTCGAATGGCGGAGTCTTGGATTTGTTCAGCAGCACGAGCTTCGTGGCATCGACTTCGATTTGCCCGGTCGCGTGCTTCGGGTTTTCGAGTCCCTCGCCGCGAGCCGACACCTGGCCAATCGCTTGAATGACGAACTCGGATCGCAACGTCTGAGCGATCTCAAACGCGGCGGCTTGATCCGGCTCAAAGACAATTTGTGTGATGCCGTAGCGATCCCGCAGGTCGATGAAGATCAATCCGCCGTGGTCTCGGCGAGAATCCACCCAACCGCCCAATGTGACTTCTTTCCCAACATCGCCAATTCGCAGTTCACCGCAAGTATGAGTCCGCAGCACGTTTCTCAATCCCTTCGCAAAAAGTCGTCGGCTCCGCCGGCTGAAACCGGGTCTCTGCACCGGAGCAGAAAATCGGGGCGGAGATTAGTTCGTCATCAACGCAAGCCGCAACGGCGATTCAAATTCGCTCCCATGCTCCGAGCTTGTGAAGATTAACGGCGTGCGGGATTGGCCAAAGCCGCCTGAACTCCGGCACCGTTGATGCGGAACGAATCGTAGAACCTGTTGAGATCGGCGAGCACCGGCTCTCCCTGCGAGGCGAATTCGCAGTTGAATAATTCATCGCCAATGACGACGGTTCGTTCAGTCAAGCGCACTCCCTGCTTGTCGTATGACGATTCTTGACTCGGCCTTCCCGCCAGAGTCGCGGGACGGTTCGTGAGCGGTTGCTGACCGGGAAAGGCTTGTCTCGCCAGTTGGTCGGAGAGAACTTGCGGGGGCAGTTGATTCAGTGCGGCTCCCGCACCGACCGGTAACTTCACATAAGTGACCGCGCAGGCGAAGTTGCGAGTCTCCCCCAAATAAGTCGTGGCTCCAGGGACCGCGGGAACTTTCAATTTGGCGGCATTGGGGAAGGTCACGGTGTAGCGACCGTCGGGCGACGTGAATTCTTGCCAGCTCGCGCCGCCGCCGACACCACCGACACCGCCAATGAGAAGCAAGCGAACGATGAATCCGAAGACGATCAGCGCCGAAACCACGCCGCCGACAATCTTCGCCAGCATTCCGCCGGAGCCGCTCGATGCGGACTTTTTCTTCTTGGTGCCGGGCTTCTTCTTGCTCTTGGCGACCGGGCGAAGTCCTTCTTCGGCTTCGTCTCCCTCTTCCTCGTCCCGATAGTCGTCCCCCTCTTCGAGGCCGCTCGAATTCAATGCCTCCAAGAAATCATCGTCGTCACTTTTCTTTTTGGCAGGGCGAGTTGGCTTCGCACCGGAGGGACTCTTCTTGGAGCTGGCGGCAGGGCCACCGCTTTGAGACGAAGCACTCCTGCGAGCCGCGGGCACGACCACCGTCGCTCCACACTCTTTGCATTTGAACTTCTTCCCTGCCAGCTCGTCCTTGAGGCTGTAGTCTCGGCCGCATTCTCCGCATGATGTCGCGATCGCCATGAATTGGGATTCCTAGTTCTTTTGGGATTTCAATGACTTCCAGCGGCCACGTTCTCGATCACCCGCTTCCAACGATTGGGGACGCCGCGCCAAGTGGCTTGATAAGTCTCTTCCAACGGAACATTGACGTAATGTTCGGAAGTCAGAAACAACGGCATTTCAGGGATCGGCTGCCCGACGGCGATTGGCTCAAAGTAAGCCGTGCTGATTCGGTCGCGGCAATAGGCCGACATGCCCAGCGGCAACTCGGAGGTGACCGAAATCGGTGCGTCACCACACCAATCGGTCCAGAAGGCGAAATGCAATCCTTGAGGATCGCATGGTCCGGGCGGAAACAGATCCAAGACCATCAAGTGGCAACCCAGGTCGAAGGCATCCAGCAGCTTCTTCAAGAACTGTTCGGTCGCCAGCCGGCAGTCCTTGTTTCCGGGTGAAACGACTTCAATGAACGCCACCAGCCGATCGTTCGAGACGTGGCGAATCGCGACACGATCGGCCTTCGTCGCGTAATGATTCTCGTCCGATTGAGCCGTGAACCGAATCTTGGGTGGCTTCGTCTTCACGGCCAGCACCGCTGTCCCGCCATTGCCATTCTCGGACCAGTCGTGTTCCGAAGGCTCAAACATTTCCTGACTCTAACGGAATCTAGGTAGCGGTGTGAAAGCCGCGCATTGAGGCGGACAAGTAGAGATTGTGAAGCCAATGTTGATGAAACAGTTTCTTGTTAATTCGATGAGCCGGGCTGACAAAG